>WTCM01000140.1 GCA_013138595.1 Methyloprofundus sp.
CACTATAGTAGGGTATCGCACTGCGTACCTTTTGCCAGCATAGGGTACGCAGTGCGATACCCTACAACGGCTTGCCCCAATAGCCATAGGTATCTACATAAATACAAGCCTATTATAATTTCAATGACTTACGTAGGATGGGTAGAGCGTCTTTTTGCGAAACCCATCATTTTATGTGCAACAGTGATGGGGTTCACTGCGCGCCTAAAAAGACAGACACCCCGTTCTAGCCATCCTACAGGGTATTTTTTGCTCGCAAAAAGGTGTGTAGATATCTATGCCCAATAGCAATGCTCCATACACTTTTTTAGTGCAGGGGAGCAGCTGTGCTTATACATAAATATCGTGACCAAACCCCGCCTATTCTTGAACTTTCCTACGCAAAACCACCACTGTCGCTGTAAATACCAATAAACCCAATGCCGCCAACCAAAGCCCAATAGACAACTTCGGCGGTGCATATTTCAAAACCAACTTCCCCCTTGCAGCAGGTGGTAAATCTACTTTTGTCCAAAGGTTTCTATGCGCGGAAACTTCTAACTCTTCACCGTCAAGAAAAGCGGCATAGCCTGGAAACCATAAGCGAGCAAAAATAACTTCTCCGCCCTGCCCTGTGGTTTTAGTGACTTGTAAACATTCATTGGAATGCTGAAATTGGCATTCGTCAAGGCTAGATACTTGAGTATTAGGCGATACCCAAGAAACCAAGCCGGGTAAGTCGTAGTTTTTTCGATAATCAAAGGTACGCGTATGCTCGCCTTTACTCAAAAAGCTAAAATCCTTATTACGGTATTTAAGAAAATCTTGCGTCCGAATGCCTTGACGCACAATGACTCGATCTATACGCATTAATTGAGCAGACGTTAAGCCTGTATGCTCGTCGCGATGAAAGAGCTTTTTTGCAATCGCTGATTTTCTACCAAAATTGCCATGATCATCAATTTTTAAGACTTCACGAAAACCTTTATGCCCGACTGGCGTATAACCATTAATAGACCGATCCCCCACTAATGCACCTGTGCTGGCAATTCGGTATTCATAATGTGGATTAGGTTTTGCATGGGAATCCACATAACCGCCATAAAATAAGGTGTAGTTGCCCGCATCTCTGCCTAATGGTGCAGTCAGCGCGGTATCTGCTGGAAAGCCCCAATCATGTCCGCGACCTTCTTTATGAATTAAAAACACAATCACTAAGACTAATAAACTGGTGAGATATAAGAACACGCCTATATCTAAATGGTTTTTAATGCGCTGAAATAATTTAGTGGCCAGCCATGCAATCGCTAAAGTGGTTAATATCGTAATCCCTGTGCCTTTAGGGTTTGACTGTATGGAGTGGATACATTGCAAAAACAATAAAAAATAGACCAGTTTTATGCGCCCTTGAGTAATTTTAAAACCAAACTGGCGCAAGCTAAACAGCAATAAAGCCGCGAAACACATTTGAAAATAAGGCACATAGCGTAAGGGGTAACGCAAAAAACCTGCGCTATCAGGCCCCATCGCGGCAAGTATATAAATCAGAGCAAGCGTTGCCCATATCCAAGCGCCACTATCTTTAAATTTCTGCCAAGAGAAATCAATAATACATAAGAGTGGCAATAAAAACCAAGCGGTATAAAAACTAGGCGCTTTAACTAATTTATAGCCGCCATAGGTTCTAAGAAATGGATAATAGGTCGGATCTGAAAAGCTAATCAAGCCATCTAAAGGCGCAACCAGAAAATTTTTCTTATTAGAAAATGAAGACGAGCGTGTGCCGATTTCAGACACAGAAAAGAGAGGTAATAAGGCTGGCATTGCACATAAGGCTCCTGCACTGCCCATTGCAAGTAACGCATAAGCGGTTTTATGATCTTTACGAACCCAAAATAAATGCACTAAAACCACGATTGATGCCGTAGCAAGCGCCACTACAGCGGCAGGTCTGCCTGCTGTAAGGCATAGGTAATAAATGAAAAATAACGCAATCAAATTCATACGTAGCTTATCGCGTTCTCCATGTACAATCCCCGCTAAAAAGGCAAGCCCACACACCAGCCAACAAAAGCCTGCAAAGGTCACTAACCAGCTAGAGGCATTCCAGTAAATAGAGTAAAAACCCACCGAAATAATGGTTGATAAAGTCAGTGATTCCGCAGCGCGTAAGCCTAAATTTCGCCCCAGAATAAACCCCGCCATACCGATAATCACCATATACACCGCAGCAATAAACCAAGCGGCAACCGCATAATCGCTAAAAGATGGTAAGGAGAAATCAATCAATAAACGCACAGGATTAAACACCGCATATTGATATTCAATCGCATACGCGCCGCCATTCATCATATTAGTGCTTAACCAAGGAATCTCACCTTGACGTAATAAGCGCCCTATATCAAAAGCTTTGGGGATAGAATCTGCAATTTTATCGTCCGTAAAAAAATAACGACTTCTACGCGCGAGAATAAAAAGAGAAAAAACTAGAGGCGTTAAGATTGAGAGCAAGAAAAACCAATGGCGATGTTTTTCAGGAGGAGTATGAGCGGTAATGTCGCTTTCAGGGCTTTGCATAATTAAATCATCATCGTGTAAGCTTAAACGTTATGAACGGAGTGAATACCCCGTCCAGCTTTAGTAATTTGTAACTTTTCATTATCCACAATACAAAAACCCGTCATTCCTACATGCTACTCAGGCTAGCGTGGGCACAAGCATTAGAGGCTATGAAAGTATTATCAAACTGGAGTCCAAAACGCGTTTTGGGCAGATTTTCATTCAGTTTTGTAGTATGTACGGTATCGCAGTCTCATTAGCAGGAATCTATGCTCAACAATGGATTCCCGATAAACAGACTTCGGGAATGACGAACTTTCCTCATTATTTACCCATCAATAATAAGCAGTGACAGTCATTTATTGTAAATCTCTAAGTGTTATCATTTGTTTTCTTATCAGCAGGCGTATCCAAAGAGAAAAAAGGCAAAAGCCCAAATAAACTTGCTAATAAAGGAATCAGAAAGGTCAGCAAACTTAAGGTAATCGCTTGCTCACTATCAATTCCTTGCGTTTGGAATAAATACACAAAGCCTGCCTCGCGCACACCTAAACCATTAATAGAAATAGGTAATAAGGTCGCGAGCGTAATCAAGGTCCAGCAAACAATATAAAATGACCAGCTCAACTTAATGGCAAGCAATGTGCCCAAGCCAATCACAATACTTAAGCCTATCAATTGAATTGCAATCGCCATCATAAAAATCAACAGCAAACGCATAGGGCTATGATAAAGCTGTTGTAAGGGGCTGATCCAACGGCTTAATTGAGGTAATACCCTTTGTAATAGCTTGAATATACTCGGCGCAAAAATCAACCCACCAACACTCAAAGTCGTTGCCGCGATAATAATCAGATTCAGTGTTTCATCTAAGGCGACGTGCCACAAAGCAAACGCACAGATAATTAATAAAGCACAAAGCCCCGTCAATCGGTCAAATAAAATACTATAAGCCGAATTAAGATGATTACTATGGCGCTTGCCTAAATGATAACTTTTAACCGCATCGCCTCCCATGCCTGTGGGCAGAAATAAGTTAAAGAACATGCCTAAGAAATATAAATCAAGATATTGATTAAAACTGCCGTGTAAACCTAAAGACTGAGCGATCAACTGCCAGCGTATACTGCTGAGGATTTGCGCTAATAAATAAGTAAATAAAGCGGCGAACCATGCCCAAAGAGGCAATAGCTTTAGGTTTTCTAATATTTTAACCAGATTGAGATCTTTTGCCAGCCAACCCAATATGAGCACGCTCATACTGAGTTTTAACAAAAGCAATAATAGCTTCTTAATGTTCACTATTTGATAATTTGCGGGGTGATGTGTTCACGTACTCGGTAAGTATCGGTATCACTGGATTCATGGTAAACCCTCACGATTAGCTCCGCGAGTATTCCGATGGCAATCAACAACATCCCACTGACCATCAGCATAAAGCCCAGAATCAACAAGGGGCGGTCACCTATATCCTGCCCTAAGCCTAATTTTACAAAAGCGAGATAAAGTTCAATACCGCCCCCTGCTAAGCCTAGTAATAAACCTGACTTGCCGAAGAAATGCAAAGGTCTGGTCGCAAAACGCTGGAAATAAAACATTAGGATTAAATCTAAAATCACCCGTGGCGTACGCCCGATGCCATATTTACTTTCACCCAATAAACGTGGGCTATGATTGACAGGGATTTCAGTAATTTTAGCGCCATCTAAAGACACTAACACAGGAATAAAACGGTGTAACTCGCCATATAAAGTCAGATGTTTCACAAACTCATAACGATATGCTTTTAACGAACAGCCATAATCATGCAGTCTGACATTAGTCATTTTACCAATCAGCCAATTGGCAATTTTTGAAGGTAATACACGGTTAGCATAGCCATCTTGGCGGTCTTTACGCCAGCCACACACGACATCGTAACCTTCATCAAGTTTAGCGAGTAATAAAGGAATATCCGCAGGGTCATTTTGTAAATCCCCATCCATAGAGATAATGATATGCCCCTGAGCATGATGAAAACCCGCTGACATCGCCGCACTCTGTCCGTAATTACGACTTAAAATCACCGCGGTTAATTCAGGCACTTCTGCACAAAGTTCATGCAAAATCCTAACGCTGTCATCACTACTACCATCATCAATTAAAATAATTTCAACGCTTTTACCCAACGGGCGGGTCGCTGTATAGATGCGCTCTACCAGTGTAGGTAAGTTTAATTCTTCATTATAAACGGGGACAATAATAGATAAATCTAGGCTAGGCTGGGCTGTAGTCATAGGAGTAATCAAGTAGGCAAAGTTGATGAGCTAAAAACGCACATTTATGTTTTTATTATCGCATGTTATCGCATGTTAAGGAACGAGCACGACACAGATCCTAAGTAAGGCTAATATATAGTTAAAACTTACAGTGTCCACATTGCGCAGTATAATTGTTTTTTTAGCTAGCAACTTAACATGGAACATAATCGTCATGTAGGTGCAGATTTATCTGCACAGTGTCGCTAAAACCGCAGCGACGAATCCTCCCCTATACTGCACGCCCCGTGTGAAATGTATCAACATTTTTCTAAACTATTTTAATTTGGAGTTTCTTATGGCTGCAACAGCTTCTAATATGATGCCTTTAGGCACAATTGCCCCTGATTTTACTTTAACGGATACCGTTTCAGGTGAATCCAAAAGTTTAAGCCAATTAAAAGGAGAGCAAGGCACGTTAGTGATGTTTATTTGTAACCACTGCCCTTATGTGATCCACATTAAACAGCAACTGATTGCGATTGCCGCAGAATATGCCCAGCAAGGTATTACTACCATTGCCATTAGCTCAAATGATATAGAAAATTACCCACAAGATGCGCCCGATAAAATGCAAGCACTGATGCAAGCATGGGGCAATCCGTTTTCTGCTTATCTATATGATGCCACGCAAGCAACCGCAAAAGCCTATTTAGCGGCATGCACCCCTGATTTTTATGTATTCGATCAAGACCTGGCATGTGTATATCGCGGGCGTTTAGATGCCGCAACGCCTAAAAATGAAGAGCCTGTAACGGGTAATGAATTACGTGCCGCACTAGATGCTTTAGTCGCTGGGCAAGAGCCTATTGAACCTCAAAGAGCGAGTATAGGTTGTAATATTAAATGGAAGGTTTAAATTGTAGGGTACGCACCGCGTACCTTGCGGGCGTTAAACGATGCAACAGGTAAAAGGGTACTAAAATAATACAAAATCATGCAAAAGCCCGTCATTCCTGCATGCTGTTAGCAGGAATCTATGTTCAGCGTGGATTCCCGATAAACAGACTTCGGGAATGACGAGCTTCTTTCTGTATTTGCCCGTGAATAATGAGAAGTTACGTAAGGTACGCACTACGTACCTTTTCGGTATATATAGGCGGACTGGGCTATTCACTCCGACCGTCACGTTTAAGCTTTATTCAAACAATTGAAACGGGGCGAATGTCCCGTTTTCCTTAGTAAATTATGCACAACGCAAGACCCGACCCCCACTCCGCGACCCCCACTCACGCGACCCCCACTCACTGGAGAAAGGTGCAAACAAGCCCACTTCACTTAAACACCAAAAGATAACATCCCTCGAAGGGATGGTATCTTTAACGCCCTAAGCTGGGCGGGGCATTCCTTCAAGCTTTTATTTGCAACGAGACGAATGCTCCCTCTCACATAAGCTTTAGCCCAACGCTCCCTTGCCCGATCATGCCCTGCACTGCTCCGCGACGTGCTTGACATGCTCTGACAAGCGAGCGACTCTGCTTGACTGTTCCGTTACTCAATGACCTAGGGAAAAACGGAACCCGTAGTACCTGTAACGGAGGCCAGCAGAGTTGAAGTAACGCAAAGCAGAACGGCAATTCCTGCCGTCGTTGCGCCATGAGCCGCCACGCAACACGCGGGAGAC
>WTCM01000181.1 GCA_013138595.1 Methyloprofundus sp.
TGTTCCCACTACGCCGAGTGGAAATGTAAGAAAAAGAGCGTCAAGCAAAGCGATGAAAACCTTGTTATTCAATGCTGTTTGAAAGCATCGAAATAAGATGTGATTTATCGGTATTTAAAATTGTAACAGTTTATTAGACGGAATACGCCCTAGTTTTAAATAGACCGATTCCATACTATTCGGTAAATTCAGGTAATAGTCACACTTCCGTCTATTTATAAATAGGCGGAATTCCATCTATTTATTTTATGTGCTACATTATATTTTTTTGTGTTAATTGTCAACTCTGATTAAGGGTTATTTATTATGACATCGAAATATTATGATTTTAAAGCAATTTTGGTAAAAAATAATATCCCTGAAAACCAGAAAATAGAGTACGTTAGGGCTATTGAATGTTTTTTAAAGTTTTTGCGTGATTCTGGTTTGTATGTCAATAATGATGACTTGGATTTCGCTATTGCTAATCTAAAAGCTGAACATATCAATCAATTTCTTCAAGAAATAGACGGAAACTTACCCTCCTTAAGTGAGTGGCAATTTCGGCAGTTATTACATGCTTTGAAGCTTTTTCTTATTTCTCTTTGTCGTTTAGCTTGGGCGAAAGAGTTTGATTGGGGCTATTGGCAAGATGCTGCTAAAAAATTAGCTGATAACCACCCGACGGTTACGCGAGATTATACGAGTATTACGACTCCTTTTAAAGATAAGAAAATAGCTGATTCTGCTTTACATAGTTCTCATCAGGCTTTGATGAAGAAACTGATTTATGTTTTACGTGCAGGAAATTATGCGATTAGAACTGAGCAAACATATACGGATTGGGTGCAACGGTTTTTGCTATTTCATGCACAGGTCGATGCGGATAACTTAGGGGATGATCATGCTAGGCAATATCTTGAGTATTTAGCGGTGGAACGGCGCGTTGCTTCTAGTACACAAGCGGTAGTGCTGAATGCCTTGTCTTTTTTATTTCGTAAGGTGCTAGATAAGCCTTTGGATGTTAAAGGATTTAAATTAGCAAATCGTGGGCGTAAAGTGCCTGTGGTTTTAACGGTGGATGAGATACGGGCTTTGCTGGGTGAGTTACAAGGAGTGTATGCTTTATTGGCGGGTTTGCAATATGGTACGGGTATGCGTTTGATGGAATTGATGCGTTTGCGGGTGCTGGATATAGACTTGGGTTATCAGCAAATTGTAATTCGTAATGGAAAGGGCGGGAAGGATCGCTTAGTGCCTTTGCCGTTACGTTATCGGGAGCTATTAGAGCAACAAATTGCTTTTGTGGCTCAGCAACATGCTGCTGATTTGGAGCTGGGCGGTGGTGAGGTTTACTTGCCTGATGCATTAGGGCGAAAATTACCGAATGCGGCGAAGGAATTGCGTTGGCAGTATGTATTTCCTGCTAGTCGTTTGTCGGTTGATCCACGCTCTGGGGCTTTGCGTAGGCATCATATTCATGAGTCTAGTTTGCAGAAGAAAATTAAGTCGGCTGCGGCGAGTGCGCATTTATTGAAACGGGTGAGCTCACATACTTTACGGCATTCATTTGCAACGCATTTATTGGAAAATGGCTATGATATTCGTACGGTGCAGGAGTTATTGGGACATGCCGATGTATCGACGACGATGATTTATACGCATGTTTTGAATAAGCCTGGGGTATTGGTGCGCTCGCCTGCGGATTTGATTTGATAGGGTGTTATAATTACTGCCAATTATTGACTGATTGGAAAGTAAAGCATGAAACAAGAATATGATGTATTAATTGTCGGGGGTGGTATGGTCGGTGCTACTGTCGCTTGTGCCTTAGGGGGCAGTGATTTAAAAGTGGCGTTGATCGAGCAAAGTATGCCTGACGCCTTTGCTAGTGAACAAGCACATGATTTACGCGTCTCTGCTTTAAGTATTGCTTCACAACAAATATTAGCCACGGTGGGTGCGTGGGATGCCGTTGTGGCAATGCGTGTCTGCCCTTTTAAACGTATGCGCGTTTGGGAAACGGCGGGCGATACCGAGTTTAATAGTGATGATATTGCTTTTGATGAACTGGGGTTTATTGTCGAAAATCGCGTGACCCAGCTTGCCCTCTTACAGCGTGCGCAAGAATTTTCTAATATTGATTTTCTTTGCCCGGCAACGATTAAGACGCTGAATTATAGCTTAGGCAAAGGTAGTGTGACTTTAGAAAGTGGTGAGGTTTTATCTGCTAAGGTGCTTGTGGGGGCTGATGGCGGACAGTCACGATTAAGGCAAACGGTGGGGCTAGGCGTAACCAGCTGGGATTACCAGCAGCATGCGATGGTGATTTATGTCGAAACTGACTATGAGCAGCAGGATATTACTTGGCAGCGTTTTGTACCGACAGGTCCTCAAGCATTTTTACCACTGACAGGAAATTATGGCTCAATTGTTTGGTATAACACGCCTGATGAAGTGCGCCGCTTAAAAGCTTTAGATGAAGCTGCATTATTGGCTGAATTAAGCGACACTTTTCCTGAGTGTTTAGGCAAAATTAATAAAATACTTGGTGTGGCTAGTTTTCCTTTAAAACGTCAGCATGCACAGGAATATGTGAAACAAGGGATTGCATTGGTAGGTGATGCGGCACACATGATCAATCCTTTGGCGGGGCAAGGCGTGAATATTGGTTTATTAGATGCGGCGATGTTAGCGGAAGTGTTGATTGATACGAGTCAGCAGGGCAAAAATATTGCCGATGTGAGTGTTTTAAAGCGTTACGAGCGCTTACGTCGCAATGAAAATTTAAAAATGATGACGGTAATGGATTTGTTTTACCGTACCTTTAGTAATAAGCTGTTACCGATTAAATTCATCAGAAATTTAGGTTTAGGGCTAGCAGAACGTGTGACACCGCTAAAAAACAAGGTGATGCGTGGTGCAATGGGTTTGGAAGGACGTTTACCTAAATTGGCAAAAGGCGAAAGTATTATTTCATGAATAATTCAGTTGCTTTACGCACCCTTTTATTTAAAGAAATTCGCCGTTTTACGCGAATATGGCCGCAGACCTTATTGCCGCCTGCGATTACAACGTCGTTATATTTCCTGATTTTTGGTAAATTAATTGGCGAGCGCATAGGCACGGTGAATGGCGTGAGTTATATGGATTATATTGTGCCAGGGGTGATTTTGATGTCAGTCATTAGTCACTCTTATGCGAATGTGGTGTCCTCTTTTTATTCAACTAAATTTCAGCGCCATATTGAAGAGTTACTGGTTGCGCCTGTGCCTAATTGGGTTATTTTAGCGGGATATATTGGCGGCGGTGTCACACGGGGCTTATTAGTAGGCTGTGTGGTGGCGGGAATTTCGATGCTGTTTACAGATATAAGCGTAGTTAATTGGTGGATCGCAGGATCTACCTTTGTCTTAACCGCGATTTTATTTTCTTTAGCAGGGTTTATTAATGCGGTTTTCGCTGATAGTTTTGATGATATTTCGATTATTCCTAATTTTGTCTTAACGCCCTTAAGTTATTTAGGTGGGGTGTTTTATTCGGTTTCCATGTTGCCTGATATTTGGCAAAAAATAGCCTTAGTGAATCCTATTTTGTATATGATTAATGCTTTTCGTTATGGCTTGATCGGGGCGTCTGATATAGAGGTCTATCAAGCCTTAGCGATTACTTCTGGCTTTATTATTGTCTTTACGCTGTTTTGTTTGTTTTTATTGGCTAAGGGTATAGGCATTAAAAGTTAAGGGAATTTTGGCTACCACAAAAGACGGGATAAGCCGTTGTAGGGTATCGCACTGCGTACCCTATGCTGACAAAAGGTCCGCAGTGCGATACCCTACTATAGTG
>WTCM01000082.1 GCA_013138595.1 Methyloprofundus sp.
GCGTAGATTTTTAATTTTGTGAACATTGCACGACCCAATGGGTTTCTAGGCAACATCCCTTTCACAGCATTACTAATAATACGGTCTGGGAAAGTTTGTCTTAGTTTACCTAAGCTAACACTTTTCAGGTTACCAATGTATCCTGTGTGGTGATAGTATATTTTATTTTTTTCTTTATTACCTGTTACGCCAATTTTTTCAGCGTTAATCACGATAATATAGTCGCCTGTATCGACATGAGGCGTGTATTCTGGTTTATGCTTTCCGCGTAGGCGTCGTGCAATTTCGGTGGCTAGACGACCAAGCGTCTTCCCCTCTGCATCGATCACATACCAATCGCGTTTCACTTCAGCGGGTTTTGCGCTAAATGTTTTCATATTTATATCTTTTTTTAAGATTTCAAGTTAGCCGTCTATGATACTAAATTTACTATATGCTTTCAAGTTCTTATCATCGCTAAAGTTTATATTATGAGGCTTTTGAGTGATTAAAAAATATTTAGCATTATCTCCTTGAAAGACAATGCCTTGATTTTAATATGCTCATAGGGCAATATAGCAAAATCCTGCGCTATACTTTCGGGTATTATTAAACCCTCACTCCTTAGTCTGATAAAAAAGGCTACAACAATACCCGTTCAACTCCACCTCTGCTGGCATTTTCAATATATTCTGGCATCCAATCTTCACCCAAGACATGCTTGGCTATTTCCACCACAATATAATCCGCTTCTAAAGGCTCATTTTCTCCATCAAAGCGCATTAAACCTTGCATACACGACGGGCAAGAGGTTAATACTTTTACCGGCTTGGTATTGCCTTGCTCACGTAATTTAGCGGTATCTCGTTGTAATTCCTCAGATTTACGTTGACGAATTTGCGTGGATATATCAGGGCGGCCGACTGCTAATGTCCCTGCTTCTCCACAACAACGCTCTGTTTGATTCACAGTTGCACCCATCAGTTCGTTCACCGTTTTCATCGGATCTTGTACTTTTAACGGCGTATGACACGGATCATGGTACAAGTATTGAGTGCCGTCTACGCCCTCTAATTGCACGCCTTTTTCTAGCAAGTATTCATGTATATCAATCATTCGACAACCAGGAAAAATCTTGTCAAATTCATATTCTTCTAGCTGATCTAGGCAAGTACCGCAACTGACCACGACCGTTTTAATATTTAAGTAATTCAAAGTATTTGCCACACGATGAAATAAAATACGGTTGTCGGTGGTAATTTGCTGTGCGGTATCTAACTGTCCTGCCGCACGTTGCGGATAACCACAACATAAATAACCTGGTGGTAAAACGGTTTGTACACCAATTTCATACAGCATGGCTTGCGTCGCTAAGCCGACTTGCGAAAATAAACGCTCTGAACCACAACCTGGAAAGTAAAAAACCGCTTCTGAGTTGATATTGGTTTTTTGCGTATCACGAATAATCGGGACAATTTGATTACTCTCAATCCCCATCAAGGCTCTAGCCGTTCTATTCGGCAATTTACCTGGCATTTTACGGTTGGTAAACTGAATCACATATTCCTGCATATTCGGTTTACCCGTAGAAGCAGGCGACTCAGTCAATTGTCCCTTACTCCAAGGGCGTAGCGCGTAATGCCCGATACGTTGCGCTTTATAAGCCCATTCAATTAACAACTTTCGCAATATTTTGACGCTAGTCGGCTGACCTGTTGATAAAAAGGCAATCGCGGCGGTTTTAATCGGATTAAAACTTTGTTTGCCCATTTTACGCAATAAATTACGCATATCCATCGACACATCACCAAAATCTATATCCACAGGACAAGGGTTATAACACTTATGGCAAGTCGTACAATGCTCCGCGACATCTTCAAACTCTTCCCAGTGCGTAATGGCAATACCACGGCGCGTCTGCTCTTCGTATAAAAAGGCTTCAATTAATAAAGAGGTGGCAAGAATTTTATCGCGCGGTGAATACAATAAATTAGCTTGCGGTACATGCGTGGCACAGACAGGCTTACATTTTCCACAACGTAAACAATCTTTCACCGAATCGGCAATCGCGCCAATTTCACTTTGCTGCAGAATTAAAGACTCATAACCCATCAGGCTAAAAGAGGTCGTATAAGCCGCACGTAAATCGCCTCCTGGCATCAACTTACCACGATTAAAGCGTCCTTCTGGGTCAATTCTTTGCTTATAAGCGTGAAAATCAGCCAGTTCTTCTGGGTCTAGGAATTCATATTTAGTAATCCCAATCCCATGCTCCCCTGAAATAACCCCGCCTAAAGAGCGCGCCAAATGCATGATTTCTTCAACCGCTGCATTCGCTTCGTGTAGCATTTCATAATGGTCTGAGTTGACAGGAATATTAGTATGTACATTCCCATCCCCTGCATGCATGTGTAAGGCAATAAAGACACGTCCACGCAAGACATCTTTATGCGTCATTTCGATGCGCTCAAGAATTAAGCGGAAATTATCGCCTTCAAATACTTCATGTAAATTAGCCAATAATTCTTGCTTCCAAGAAACTACAATTGAATGGTCTTGTAAGCGATGGAAAACAGTAGGCTGTTCAGTACGATTGGTCAGCTTACCCGCTTTAATGCCCAGTTTTTTAAACTGCTTTTCAGCTTTGGCTAAAGGCGTATCTAAGTTGTCATACAACCACTGCCAACGCTTATGCACCGCTTTGACATCACTTAACGCTAAGTCACGGCGATCACCGATTAATTCACTTTTATCAATATGGTCTTCGTATTCGCGTAGTGGTAAATCACCTTGTAAAAACTCAGTAAGTGCGGTACATAAGCGCAGTTTATTGCGTAAAGAAAGCTCAATATTTAAACGCTCAATACCATCACAATAATCGCCCATTCGTGGTAAAGGAATCACCACATCTTCGTTGATTTTAAAGGCATTGGTATGCTTGGCAATCGCTGCTGTACGTGCACGATCTAGCCAAAATGTTTTACGTGATTCTGGACTGACGGCAACAAAGCCTTCCGCGCCTCGTGCATTACATAAACGCACGATTTCAGACGATGCCATCGCCACTTGATCTTCATTATCCCCGACTATATCGCCGATTAAGACCATTTTAGGGCGACCTAAATGCTTCGCTTTGCTGGCATAACCGACGGCTTTGACATAACGCTCATCTAAATGCTCTAAACCCGCCAACATCACCCGTAATTCACCTGTTTTAGGCAGTTCGGCGAGATAATCACGAATCTCAATAATGGCAGGCACGGCTTCACGTACTTGCCCGTAAAATTCTAAACAGAACGTCCGCGCATGGGCAGGCATTTTATGTAAAATCCAACGTGCCGAGGTAATAATCCCGTCACAGCCTTCTTTTTGTATGCCGGGTAAACCGCCTAAAAATTTGTCGGTGACATCTTTACCTAAACCGACTTTACGAAATTTTGCCCCAGGAATATCGAGTTGTTCTTCGGATAATAAGGTGGTGTTGCTGGCATCATAACGTTTCAGTAAAAAACTCACCATTTCTTGCTCGTGAATTTTACCTAGATTATGGTTAAGGCGTTCGACTTCTAACCAGTTACCATCAGGTGTCACCATGCTCCAAGAAGCTAAGTTATCCAGAGCAGTTCCCCAGAGTACGGCTTTTTTTCCACCCGCATTCATGGCGACATTTCCACCGATACAAGAAGCATCGGCTGAAGTCGGATCACAAGCAAACACTAAGCCTTCCGCTTCGGCTGTTTCCATTGCGCGGCGAGTCACTACACCCGCTCCTGTTAAGACAGTCGCATACGTTTGATCGACACCCGTTAATTGCGTGGTGTGATTGACTTTGCCTATGGTAATAAGCTTTTCTGTATTAATCACGACTGAATCAGGTGTTAGCGGCACGGCTCCGCCTGTATAACCTGTACCACCGCCACGAGGAATAATCGTCAAACCTAGCTTAATGCAATCTCTAACGAGTAAGCCGATTTCTTTTTCAGTACGCGGAAAAATAACCACAAACGGGTATTCAACTCGCCAATCAGTGGCATCCGTGACGTGGGAAACGCGTGCATAACCATCAAAGCGAATATTATCTTTACGCGTATGCTTAGATAATAAAGCCAAGGTTTTTTTACGTAACTTTTGGGTCGCTTCAAAATGCGCTTCAAATTGATCCACGGCACTATAAGCGGCTTTAATGAGCTGTATAACACGCTCAGTACGATCTGGCTTATCTGCTTCATCTAAAGAGCGTCGCTCTTCCATTTGGCTTAGGCGATGACGTAAAGCATCCAGTAAAGACTTGCGGCGCTTACGATTATCTAATAGATCATCTTCTAGGTACGGATTACGTTGCACCGCCCAAATATCACCTAGGACTTCAAACAGCATTTGTGCAGAGCGACCCGTGACACGTTCGCCACGTAAAGTCTCCATAATCTGCCACATATCTTCGCCTAAAAGGCGGATAGTAATTTCGCGGTCAGAAAAAGACGTGTAGTTATAAGGAATTTCACGCACCCGAGTCGGTGACGTAACAGAAGCTAAAGAGGAGGGTCTTGAATCCACAGTCATAATGGGGTAAAAAGGCGTGGTTGATAAAACTTATTTTAGCATTCGTAGCGGGAGAGCGTAAACATTCTTAAGCTATATTATCTGTTATGCAAATGAGATTTATTTATTCTGATATAAGGATAATTGGTTTTACAATTGACCAGCTTGCATTTCACAACCATAATGCAAGCTTATTTTAAGCGTAATTAGGATTTCAGTATGCCAGCCTTAACCATAAAAAATATCCCTGTCGATTTATACGAAGAATTAAAGCATGTTGCCGAGCAGCATCATAGAAGCATGAATAGTGAAGTTATTATCTGCCTCAAACAAAAACTATTTCCTAACAAAATATTCACACAGGATAAGCTTGCCAATATTCAAGCACTTCGCTCACAAATTAAACCCGATATTATTACGCCCCAAGATATAGAGCAAGCAATCAACGAAGGTAGAGCATGATTGTTGCAGATACAAATATTATTTCGTACCTATTGCTTTAGCAAAGCACCAAAATATTCCCCTTATCACGCAAGATAAAAAAATATTACGAGAATTTCCAGGCCATGCCATTTCTATCGCTAACTTTATTCAGCAAAAAGCTTAAGAGCGACCAAGCCACTGATAATATTTTCGCGCTACTCTATAAAAAACGTGCTTTATTCATTTTCAAGAAAACAAACAAGAAAAGACCATAAATCAAAAAGAAGTAATTAATTCCACCGTCATAAACTAGCCATACAAGCAAAAAATTAAACAAACATAGCGCGGATAAAGTCATCCCAAAAAAATAGCCCCATTTTAGTGATTGCAACTGCAAGCCCCTAGCCGTGATAGCTAAGCCTAATGAGGTCAGAATATACATGCTAATTCTTGCCCAAAAGGCTAACATCGGTACAAACCTATCCCAAGGAACTCTATCCCACGGTGTCGGTGTTGCAACCCACTGTATTTCTCCCAATACTAAAAAAATATAGATGACTAGGGCAAAAGAGAGCAATGAATTTAAATGTCTTAGCGCATTTAAGCCCGAACTAGCCTGATTTGTTGATACTTCAAGCAATACGGGCTGACTTTTACGTAAGCTAATTTTTTTGATTACATAAACCACTAG
>WTCM01000250.1 GCA_013138595.1 Methyloprofundus sp.
GGAGTCCTTAGAGCAGCCAGATATTATCTTACAACAGTCCATACGCGATATGCAGGACGCAATAGATAAAGATCAATCCAACCTATCCAATTTGGAAGCACAACAAGGACAGCTACAACAAAAACAAGCAGGGCTACAAGAGTCTATTGCAGACTTACAGGCACAATTACAGTTTTGTTTAGCGGAAAATAATGAGCAACTCGCGAAATCTATTATTAAGAAAAAACTCCATGCTGAAAACGCGTTAAAAACACTCTCGCAGCAATTGCTCAACATGGCTGCAAGTAAAAAACGCAAACAAGCTGAATTAACAGAGCGCCAAGAAAAATGTCAGGCGATACGTGAAAAGTTAGCCTTAGTCAATGAAACGACAGAGATGCAAGCAAGCCCTGAAAACTCAGAAAGTTATAGCAATGTTAGTCAAGACGATATAGAGCTCGCGCTATTATATGCCAAGCAAGACTATGCGCAACAAGGAGAGAAAACATGAAAATCTCACGTTTACTTAAACATATTGCATTAGCAGTGGTGCTAAGCTTTGTTGCTTTTATCAATGAATTATTACTCATGCCGTTTTTGAGCACGGCAAGTAGTACAGCACTGACACTGTCTCTAGTGATCTTTTTATATCTCAGTTTTTTAATTTGGCAAAGTCCAAAAGCGCTAGGCAAAATCAGTCTGTTATTAATCGACATCAGTCTTATTTTAGGCTGTGTATTGTTCGCTTTTCCGAGTAGTACCTTAATCGTGATCTATTTGCTTTTAATCTGGGTAAACCGCAGCTTACTGTATCACTCCAATTCATTAGCAATTCTGACAGATTTAGCATTATGCTTAAGCACACTGCTGGTCACTTATTGGCTAGTCATTTCTGCTTATGGATTGATTATGGTTTTGTGGTGTTTACTACTGCTACAAAGCTTACATTGTTTATTAATCGTGCAGAAAAATCGCTCTACGCCAGACACGAGTAATGATAGTTTTGATCAAGCCTATCAAGCCGCTGAAAAAGCCGTACAGGAATTATTGAGGCAGTAGCAAAAATCTACCTAATTACGTATAAGGCTCAGCAACAACCTAATAAGGATTAAAATAAGCAGCTTAAGCAAATCGTCATTCCCGAAGTCTTTTATCGGGAATCCACGTTAGACATAGATTCCTGCTAACAGCATGCAGGAATGACAAATGTTAGCTGAGGGTGGCGGGTAATCAGGAAAATCTATACTCAACATAGACTCCCGACAAACAGGCTTCGAGAATAACAGTTTTACCCAGCCAAAAAGTTACAACACTATCCCTTAATGCATTGATTTATTAACTAAATAAATTTGAGATTCCCTATTAAACTGAACACTTATCACCCAGTTCAAACCCTTGAATTCCATAGATAAATACTCCGTTGAAAATTTTAGCTAATGGGCGTATAGATAGTAGTTGAAAGAATAGTTAATCTATTTTATATAACACTATTTTTTATGCATGGCTAAAGAGTGGAAGGTAAGGTTTTATCGCTCTTGGTGCATAAAGAATAAGGGATGTTCACAAAATAGCCTTGTTAATGCGATTTTTTTGGACTTTATCTTTGCATATAGCTGTATTACATCACTGCTTTGAGCAGAGAAAAATTTAAAGAATAAAGCATATTTTTGACGTTATTTCATGATCATTCCTAGACACGAGGATAGGATTATGAAAACTTTACAACAAACAATACGATGTCTAATGACATTAGCTGTGATGCTATTGGCTTATAATGCGCCTGTACTGGCATTATCCGTGATTGATATTCCAGCGACATCAATACAAAAAATTCCCGCAGCGGCAACGATGCCCAGTATTCCTGAAATTCAACTGCCAAGTATCATTGATATAGACCCATTGATCTTGGCTTGTACAGGTTCTTTTCCTGACCCTGAGTTGTTTTTAACGGGAAAATCAGAAAGCCTTATCGAAGGCACCGCTTATATTACTTATTCTTTAACCGTTAATAACCGTGGTGACTACCCCGATTATTTATTTGAGGCCTCGCCAAATTTACCCCCTTGTGGGCTAAACAACGAAGCGTCACGTACATGGGCATTACTTTATAATCAAAGTGATGAATATTTATATGGGTTTTGCGCACTTTCTGGCGCAGATCAATTAGCAGGGCTTTGGTTTTCGCATAAAAAAAGTGATCCCGCCCCCGAGCAAGTTTATCTCGTCTTACAAGATCGCTTGTGTAATAAAGAGTATCAGTCAGCCGCTATTTCCTTAGGAGAAACAGAAGTCGCAGCAGATGCACCTTTAATAGCAGGCATAGGCCTAGTGCCAAAAAGCCTTATTTTGCAAACCAATGGCTTGGCAACAACAGGCCCTGATGACGCATTTAAAGACTTAAAAGATGCCCCCTTTGGTAATAGCCTACGTTTTATGGGCAATATACAGCAGTTACACAACTTGGGAGTGACTCAATATATTGTCGCCTATTGTGATATGGGGCAATATAATTGTACCGCCTCATCTGATGCTGGCTTTGTCTTAGATGAGTGGAAAACGATTGAAGATGTGCGCACCAACTACTATTGGAATGCGACTAAAGGTCAATATATTTTACATAGGGACTCACCGATAGAAGTCTATAACGATGGGCACTATATCTTTAAAGCTTACCCTGTTCCAGCCTCCAATTTAACGTGGTATTTTAATAACTTGTTATTTGACTGGGCAACACAAGGAGCCGTTAAAGTTCAATCTGGTTTATACAGAGTTCATTTATTTGCTCTAACGGGTGCTGATGTTTCGAGTATCATCTCCCTACCTGCTGAGGATAGTACTCTGGTTGTACAAATTGATAACACTCCGCCTATAATGGCGATTAACTCTATTTCTTATAACGGCGTAGCGGTTAATTCATGTAGTATTGTGACTTTAGGCAATATGACTGATGCCATTGACTTCAATATTACGGCAACAGATGCAGAAGGTTATTTAGATCAATATTCCTTCACAGGAGAGTATGGCGATAATCAAAACTTAAACTGCACGTCAGAAAGTTATACCACTTATTTAGCAAATGGTGGTAGCAGCCCCAAATGGTTTGGCACTAGCGCTAGTAGCGATGTGAGTTGTGGTTCTTATACCGTATCATGCGGATATTCGTATCACCTTTCGGGCTGGGATCGCGCTATTAATGGTTATACAAGAATCCATTATGTGGATACTTTTAAAACCTTAACCATACAGATGCCTTAATTTTTATTGCTAGGGGCAGTTCCTTGGGATTGCCCCTGCAGAATACTGAAACTAACTTTAATTGACATAAAATCGATAAGGAAAAATAATGACTGAATTATTTGGTGATGAGCACCGAACGTTACAAGATGCCTTTGCAACACGGAAGTTAGCAGACCGAATGGAAGAAGTGATTGTTCAACAGGAAATTGGCGAACCAGAACAAGCCTTTATTGAAAGTCGCCCGATGTTTTTTCTTTCCAGCGTTGATCAAAATGGACAGCCCACTGTTTCTTATAAAGGGGGTGCGCCAGGGTTTGTCAAAGTCGTTGATCATAAAACCATTGCCTTTCCTTCCTATGACGGCAATGGCATGTTTTATTCAATGGGAAATATTCAAGAAACAGCAAAAGTGGGTATCTTATTTATCGATTTTGAAACGCCGCACCGTATTCGTTTTCATGGTGAAGCCAGTGTTTCGAAAGACGATCCCTTGATGGCTGAATTTAATGAAGCAGAATTAATCGTACGCGTGAATTTAACAAAAATGTGGGTTAATTGCCCGCGATATATCCATAAGTATGAGTTAAAAGAGTTATCCCATTATGTGCCAGGACAAAAAGAAAAAACGCCGTTAGCAGAATGGAAGCGAATTGATTTAATGCAAGATGTTTTAGCCCCGAAAGATCAAGGCAGACCTGAAAAAGAAGGTGGTATTATTAGTATTGAGAAATGGGTTGAGAATGTGCAAAAGGGAGACGGTTAGAAAATTTTTTCGTATCGTTTGGTTTAAAAATCACCATTAATCTTGAGCCGTTTGTAGCGTGCTTCGATGCTTTCTAAAATTGCTAGCAAGGTATGTTGCCCGAAACCTTCCCCAAAGGCTTCGGCATCAATGACGATTTGGTGTTTTTTATCCACAGCCGCCACACGGTTGTCAAAATAAGATTAAAAATCATATTAAACCTTACTCTGCCCCCTCTGACCCCAGTTTTATTGCCGAGTTGGAGGTATAAGTATTACCCCTTCTTTTTGTTTATGTTTACTTTTCATAGAATCTCCGTAATGTTGAAAATTCACATCCCATTCTTCTCTTGAATTAATATTATGAATATCTAATACTAAAAAATTACCTTCACCATTACCTAGTGCAACACCACTAGATACTAGCTCAAAAAAAGGAACGCTAGGATTGCCTAAAGGGTCGGGTATAACGGTTGCATTTTCATGAATATCACCAGTTAAAACAATGACCTTATTATTCTTAATAATTTTCAATAATCTTCTGTAATCATCTTTATATCGACTTCCATTCCACCGCCATTTGGCACTGCCTAATGCCAAAGAAGCCCCTGTTGACAATATAGTAAGACCATTATGATTTTTAAATTTTGTCTCAAGGCTTATGAATTGCTCATCCGTTAGAATCGTTGTCTTAGAACGGGATGAAATACCATCAAGCATAATAAATTGTATATTTCCTACCTCGAAAGAATAATCTAAAGGCTCTTTATCTCCGAATAGTACCTCTGTTGTACCAAAATCAATTTTGTTATGCCCAACCCTAAAGTTTTTAATTCTTGTATCTGATTTAATTTTATTTCTATCAAATATTTTTTTTATGAAACTCTTTCGTGCTGTCTGAAACATCTCTTTTTTTCTACATGAGGTATCTTGAGGAGTAATATTGTCAGTACCAGCATCATGATCATCCCATATTGCAAAATAAGGTACTTCATTAATAAGCTTTTTAAAATGTGGTTCATTCCATTGTCGCTCAAATATTTTTTCCATAGGTATGTGCCCCCCCCTTCACCTTACGACGATTCTCATCTAGGTAAACAATATCTCCTAATATCAATAATAAATCAGGTTTTACCTCTTTCCTGATCTGTTCCCATATGACCTGCTCTCTATCTTTCTCACTTTCTTTCTTATTTAGCTGAATTCTGGCACAGCTAACCACTACAATTCGAAAACTTTCAGTTATATAACTTTTAATACTTTCTGAATAGTCAGCTGTAACAACTGTATTTTTTTTAACTATTTCTTTTGAACAGCTAGTCGTTAACAACAAGAGAATAATAATTGGTATGAATTGTTTTATTATTTTCATATTTATCCTAGGTTTGTGTTTAAAGTATATAACCTGACTTTTATGCTCCCAGTATGGTCGCTATCTAAGCCCTCTGTAGGAGAAGGCTCCTAACCTAACGCCCTAGGTGATTATAGCTACTAACCGACGACACCACAACCCCGCGAGGTGTAGTGAGAAGGAGGTCCGAGCGCACAAAATCTTCAGGAACGATTTTGAATAGCTTCAGCTATGAGATATAAGGAAGTAGCTCATATTACCGCAAGCTTACGAACAGAAGCATTATAAAAGGCTAAGTCTCATGGGTGAATTAGCACAAGATAATGGAATCCACAGGTTCGCGAAAGTCAGTAAATGATGAGGTTGTGCAGTGAAAGTTCACGCTCTTACCTGGAGAGGTCTGTTTAGCTTGCAATGCAGCTTGCTGTTTGAAAATGTCAGCTGGGCAACTGCTTTAAATATCCTGGCGACCTGATGGCTACTCATCAGTGATCGAGCGAATCCTAATAACAACGCAACAACGGGGTATAGCGTCTACTTGGGCAACTAAGTCGATGATTAAACAGAAGTCAGCAGACGACATAGGTGAAAATGCCCACCGTAATGGTTGTATGAATTAGTGTCAGAGTAAGATTAAAAATCAACATTAAACCTTACCCCAGCCTCCTATGCAAAACCAAAGACCTGTAGACCCCATGACCCGCCAAAGACCCCAGATTTTCTGGGTAATATTAACTAATTTTACGACTTTTCGGTCGAGTCCAAAGTTCTGGATTTATCTTGACGCGAGGATTTTTTTGTTATGCTTTTATTTCATCAATGGGCAGTAATTGTCTACTATGTCTAACTGTAAGAATGGAAATGCTCTCACTATGCAATCTATAAATAATACGATACTTTCCATGAATTATTTCACGAAAATCATTTTGTACTATTTCAGGAACAATACGCCCGCTCTTTGGAAATTGCTCTAATCTTTCAACTACATTAAATGTCGATTCAACCCATTTTTGAGCCGAATTTGGACTATCCTGAGCAATATATTTTGCAATTTCCTCCACACGATCAACTGCTAATGGAGACCAAATTATTTTCAACGCCCAAGTCTCTGTAATACTTCCTGTTTTGCATTCTTATGGCTAATGCCATCTCCAGCTTCTAATTGAGAAATTGAGGTTTGTATATCTTCCAATAACTCAATTTTCTCTTGCATTACCTCAAACTCCCCCACATCTAATAAAACCCCAACACCTCTCCCATGCTGAGTAATTACTAGTGGTCTCTTTGTATCATGAACTTGTTTTATAAAGGACGCCACGCCTGAACGAAACTCTGACATTGGTCTAATATCTTGCTCAATAACCATTCTACGCATAGTTGCACCTTATTCATTACAATATTTGGTACAGTATACCGCATGAAAATATTTAAGGAGTGGTTTTTAAAGCATAACAAGGGATTCACTCGTCTCTATCGAGTGGAATCCCTTGTTCTCTAGCGACCTGCTCACCTGTCGCGGAAAAGAGGTTCGAGGAACTTTTAATAAAAAACTGACCTTTGGAAGCGATCTGCGCTTTCCGCGATCAGGTGGAGCTACGTGGTGCGACCTGAAGTCGCGCTTTTAAATCTCTGATAACCTTTCAGGAAGAACAGGTCTATCAGTCTGTGTTTCGCCACATAATCCTACCAGAATGTGCATTCGGAGTAATCTGTTTGTGCAAAGCTTCTGGGACAATGTAGCCCTTGGCTGGCAGTATAACAGTCAAAAGAATAAAGCCGCAAGGTGAGTTCAATTCTACCAGCCTTAAAGTGGAGTGGGAGCTAGGATAAGCAATAAGATGAACATATGTGAATCGTTGTAACCACCGTTATCCACGAACAAGCTAAAGAGGCTGATAAGCTTGCACTAAAAAAGTACGGGGTTGAATTGGGAGTTCGAGTATATCCCATGCGAATCATAAAACCCTCGGTGGAAAGACGGCATCTAAGTTGCTATTGATTTAAACGCGGAACAGGGTAAGCCCGATTATCTCTTCAAGGAAAGAAGTAAACCAGCCGTGAGGCATTGTTGATGGGTAAGCGGGTATGGGATGTAGACAAATCCGTCAGGAACGGATTTGGACGCGTCAGCGCCCGCAGGGTGTAAACCAGGGATGGTTTACATCAGCTA
>WTCM01000194.1 GCA_013138595.1 Methyloprofundus sp.
AGAGTACTTTTCTCTGCGCCCTTCTTTTTGACCTAGCCCACTATTTTATTGATGACTAATCATAACCTTACCCACTTAAAGGAACTGGAAGCAGAAAGCATCCATATTATTCGTGAAGTAGCCGCAGGATTTGACCGTCCTGTGATGCTTTATTCTGTCGGTAAAGATTCTGCGGTAATGCTGCACTTAACACGTAAAGCGTTTTACCCTGGAAAACCTCCTTTCCCACTGATGCACGTTGATACGAAATGGAAATTCAAGGAAATGATTGAGTTTCGTGATAAATATATTAAAGAGCTGGGCTGGGATTTAATCGTTCATTCTAATCAGGATGGTATAGATCAAGGTGTCGGTCCTTTCACACACGGCAGTAAAAAACATACTGATGTGATGAAAACAGAAGGTCTAAAGCAAGCCTTAAATAAACATAAATTTGATGCGGCTTTCGGTGGTGCGCGTCGTGATGAAGAAAAATCTCGTGCTAAAGAGCGTGTGTATTCTTTCCGCGATAAAAATCATGGCTGGGACCCTAAAAACCAACGCCCTGAATTATGGAATATCTACAACGGCCGTATAGACCCAGGCGAAAGTATTCGTGTCTTCCCTATTTCTAACTGGACGGAATTGGATGTTTGGCAATATATCCATTTAGAAAATATCCCTATTGTGCCACTATACTTTGCTAAAAAGCGTCCTGTAGTCAATAAAGACGGTATGTTAATTATGGTCGACGATGATCGTATGCCTATCGGCCCTGATGAAAAAGTGGAAATGAAGATGGTACGTTTTCGTACTTTAGGCTGTTACCCACTAACAGGTGCAGTTGAATCAACGGCAACAACACTACCTGAAATTATTCAAGAAATGTTATTAACCACAACTTCTGAACGTCAAGGTCGTTTAATTGATCATGATCAATCAGGCTCTATGGAACAGAAAAAACGTGAAGGTTATTTTTAATCGCTGCTGTAGAGCGGACTTCCACCCGCTAACAAAGCACCACTAGCGGGCTGAAGTCCGCTCACTATTAAAGATACCTTTATATTTTTTCAGGAAAAACACCATGTCTCACCAATCAGACCTTATCAGCACCGATATAGACGCTTATTTAGCGCAACATGAACGCAAAGAATTACTTCGTTTTTTAACCTGCGGTAACGTAGATGACGGTAAAAGTACCTTAATTGGGCGTTTATTATACGATTCCAAAATGATCTATGAAGATCAACTTGCCGCTGTACAATCTGATAGTGTTAAGTCAGGGACTACAGGCGCAGGAAAAATTGATCTTGCCTTATTAGTGGATGGCTTACAAGCCGAGCGCGAACAAGGTATTACCATTGATGTTGCCTATCGTTACTTCTCCACGACTAGCCGTAAATTTATTATTGCGGATACTCCAGGGCACGAGCAATACACACGTAATATGGCGACGGGAGCCTCTACTTGTGATCTGGCCATCATCTTAATTGATGCGCGTTATGGGGTACAAACACAGACTAAACGTCACAGCTTTATTGCCTCTTTATTGGGTATTAAGCATATTATTGTGGCAATCAATAAAATGGATTTAATTGAGTATAGCGAAGTGGGCTATGAAAAAATTAAAGCCGATTATTTAGATTTCATTAAAGATTTAGATGGCTTAGATGATATTCATGTCATTCCACTCTCGGCATTAGATGGCGATAATGTGGTTAACAAAAGTGACAATATGCCGTGGTATTCAGGGCAGTCGTTAATGGAAACCTTGGAAACCGTCGAAATTTCTGGCGATGATAATTTCCAAGATGCGCGCTTCCCCGTGCAATATGTCAACCGCCCTAACCTAGATTTCCGTGGTTTTTGTGGCACGGTTGCCTCAGGTACTTTTCATAAAGGCGATAGCATTACCGCCTTACCTTCAGGTAAAACTAGCACCATTAAAGCGATTGTGACTTATGACGGTGAACTAGAAGAAGCCTTCCCGCCGATGGCTGTGACCTTAACACTAGACGATGAAATTGATATTAGTCGTGGTGACACAATTGTTCATAGCGATAACCTACCCAGTGTTGCAGACAAATTTGATGCCAATATCGTTTGGATGACTGAGCAAGCCTTAGCGCCTGGTAAACAATATATTATCAAATTAGCCACACGCAGTGTTTCAGGCTCGATTGCTAATATTCAACATCGTATTGATGTGAATACCCTAGAGCACCATGATGCGACAGAATTACAACTGAATGAAATCGGTCTCTGTACTGTTTCAGTTAATTCTCCTGTGGTCTTTGATGCTTATACAACCAGCAAAGGCACAGGCTCGTTTATTATTATTGACCGCCTGACTAATGTCACGGTGGGCGCAGGTATGATTGCTGGGCATTCAGAACTGGAATTAAGCCATGTCACAAAGGAAGAACGTGCGGCAAGATTTTCTCAAACAGCACTGTCTATCGCCTTAATCGGCTCTGAAAGTGAGCAAGTCGCGTATCAACTAGAAAGAAAATTATTTGATAACGGGCATGCCGCAACCGTCTTAACAGGCGAACTAAAGAATACCGATGAAGCCATCGCGGTGATCAAAAATGCAGGCTTAATTTGCTTATGTACGGCAAGTGCCGCCTGTGATCTTAGCCTTGATACCGATAAACTATCGCTAGACCAAATTCACCTAGCATTGAAAGAGCACAAAGTTATTTTATAAGGATTATTCATGTCACAGAAGATTACTAAAGCGGTCTTTCCTGTCGCTGGTTTAGGTACGCGTTTTTTACCAGCAACCAAGGCAAGCCCGAAAGAAATGCTGCCTATCGTTGATAAACCGCTGATTCAATATGCGGTAGAGGAAGCCGTTGCTGCGGGCATAGACACTATGATTTTTGTGACAGGACGTAATAAACGCTCTATCCCCGATCATTTTGATAAAGCCTATGAGTTGGAAGTGGAGCTAATTGCGAAAGATAAGCTAAGAGTTTTAGAAGTGGTACGTAATATTATCCCGCCTCATGTCTCTTGTATTTTTATCCGTCAATCAGAAGCCTTAGGCTTAGGGCATGCAGTCTATTGTGCAAAACCCATTGTAGGCGATGAGCCTTTCGCAGTTATTTTAGCCGATGATTTAGTAGAAGATTCAACACGTGGCTGTATGAGCCAAATGGTTAAGCAATATGCCGAACATAATTGTTCTATCTTAGGTGTAGAGCGAGTAGATCCTAGCGAAACGGATAAATACGGTATCGTAGAAACCACGCCTATGGGGCCTGCCGTCAATAAAGTAAACTCTATTGTAGAAAAGCCTAAACCTGATGTTGCACCGAGTAACTTAGCCGTGATTGGGCGTTATATCTTAAACCCTTCAATTTTTGATAAAATTGAAAACACAGGCAAAGGCGCGGGGGGCGAAATTCAATTAACCGATGCGATTGCGAGTTTATTAGAAGACGAACAAGTTCTTGCCTATGAATTTGAAGGTACACGCTATGATTGTGGTTCTAAGCTAGGCTTTTTAATTGCCACCGTTGAGCATGGCTTATTGCATGATGAACTTAAAGATGACTTTAAAACTTATCTAAAAGACCTAGCTAAAAAACTAGACTAACACGTTTATGAACACCATTAGCATACGCGGTGCGCGCACGCATAATTTAAAAAATATCGACCTAGATTTACCCCGTGATCAATTAATTGTGATTACGGGCTTATCAGGCTCGGGAAAATCCTCACTTGCGTTTGACACCATTTATGCTGAAGGGCAGCGCCGCTACGTCGAATCTTTATCAGCGTATGCGCGCCAATTTCTATCCATGATGGAAAAGCCTGATGTTGATCATATTGAAGGGCTTTCCCCTGCTATTTCCATTGAACAAAAATCCACCTCACACAACCCCCGCTCTACCGTCGGTACGATCACCGAAATCTATGATTATCTAAGACTCTTATATGCCCGTGCAGGTACGCCTTGCTGCCCTGAACATGGTTTATCTTTAGAGGCGCAAACCGTCAGCCAAATGGTCGATCACGTCTTAGAGCAGCCCGAAGGCGAACGCTGGATGCTATTAGCCCCTGTGGTGAATGAGCGCAAAGGCGAACATATTCAATTACTGCAAGACTTGCAAGCTCAAGGCTTTATACGTGTCCGTATAGATGGCATCGTGTATGAACTGGATGAATTGCCTGAAATAGACGGTAAAAAGAAACACAGTATTGAAGTGATTATTGATCGCTTTAAAATTCGCCCTGATATGCAACTACGCTTAGCGGAGTCGTTTGAAACCGCATTAAGAATTGCCGATGGTGTCGCGACGGCCGTGTGCATGGATGATAAAAGCAAACCCCCCAAACAACTGGTTTTTTCAGAAAAATATGCCTGTTCTGAGTGTGGTTACAGCATTGTAGAACTAGAGCCGCGTATTTTCTCGTTTAATAACCCCAAAGGTGCCTGCCCTAGCTGTGATGGCTTAGGAGTCAAACAACACTTTGACCCTGAATTAGTGGTACATAATAACGAACTGAGTTTAGCCGCAGGTGCGGTACGTGGCTGGGATAGACGCAATGCCTACTATTATCAAATTATTTGTTCTTTAGCCAAGCATTATGAGTTTGATGCTGAAACCCCTTTTAATGAACTGAGTGCAGATATTCAGAACGTTATTTTATACGGCAGTGGGCGTAAAGCTATCGACTTTAGCTTTGTCACAGGCGGTGGTAAAAAGCGCAAAAAACGGCATAGTTTTGAAGGCATTATTGCCAATATGGAGCGCCGCTACCATGAGACAGAATCACAAGTGGTACGTGATGAGCTAGCAAAATATCAAGCCCATCAAGTCTGCTCTAGCTGCTCTGGTTCGCGTTTGAATATAGCCGCAAGAAATGTCTTTATAGACGAAAAGCCGCTGCCTGAAATTACCAAACTGCCAATTCGACTTAGTTTAGAATTTTTTAAAACACTGGATCTACCGGGTCAACGCGGGCAGATTGCCGAAAAAATTGTCACTGAAATTCAGCAACGCCTAGAGTTTTTAGTCAATGTCGGCTTAGATTACCTTACCTTAGATCGCAGTGCCGACACCTTATCAGGCGGCGAAGCTCAACGCATTCGCCTAGCCAGTCAAATTGGTGCAGGTTTAGTGGGCGTGATGTATGTCTTAGATGAACCCTCTATCGGTTTGCATCAACGTGATAATGAGCGACTATTAAAAACCCTATTTAGGCTGCGTGACTTAGGCAACACCGTGATTGTGGTGGAACATGATGAAGATGCCATACGTGCCGCACAATATGTGGTCGATATAGGCCCAGGCGCAGGTGTCCATGGAGGTCAAATCATCGCGCAAGGCACTACCGAAGACGTGATTAATCATCCGGATTCGATTACAGGGCAGTATCTGTCTGGAAAATTAAAGATCACAGGCTCGGATAAGCTCACGCCTTATGATACCAAAAAGCTGATTACCGTACAGCAAGCCACAGGCAATAATTTAAAAGATGTCAGCGTCAACTTTCCGATAGGCTTATTCACCTGTATTACAGGCGTTTCAGGTTCAGGTAAATCCACCTTAATCAATGACACCTTATACCGCTATGCCGCACGTGCGATTAACCGTGCCACCACACTCCCTGCTCCATGCGCATCGGTTGATGGTTTAGAGCAGATTGATAAAGTGGTGGATATAAACCAAAGCCCGATTGGGCGTACCCCCCGCTCCAATCCAGCAACTTACACGGGTTTATTTACCCCGATTCGTGAACTTTTTGCCGCTACCCCCGAAGCCCGTTCGCGTGGTTATACGCCAGGACGGTTTAGTTTTAATGTCAAAGGTGGGCGTTGTGAATCTTGCCGTGGCGATGGCGTAGTTAAAGTCGAAATGCACTTTCTACCTGATGTCTTCGTGCATTGTGATGTTTGTGCAGGTAAACGTTATAACCGTGAAACCTTAGAGATTCGTTATAAAGGTAAAACCATTAACGAAGTCTTAGAGATGACGGTGGAAGAAGCCTACCTATTCTACAAACCTGTGCCTGTATTAGCGCGCAAATTAAAAACCATGATAGAGGTCGGGCTAACTTATATTACTTTAGGGCAAAATGCGACCACCTTATCGGGCGGTGAAGCACAACGGGTCAAACTCTCTAAAGAACTGTCTAAACGTGATACAGGTAAAACCCTGTATATATTAGATGAACCCACCACAGGGCTACATTTTCACGATATACAACAATTACTCAATGTCCTGCATACTTTACGTGATCACGGTAATACGATTATTGTCATTGAACATAACTTAGATGTGATTAAAACCGCAGATTGGGTGATTGATATTGGCCCTGAAGGCGGTGATGGTGGCGGCACAGTGGTTGCCGAAGGAACACCTGAACAAGTCTCGGCAATAGAACAGTCTTATACTGGGCATTATTTACAGCGGTTTTTTAAGCCGTAGGGTTGCACCGCACCCCTCATGTTGGCGAAAGGGCACGCAGTGCGATACCCTACTATAGGGCCTTATGTTAAATGAGTAGCCGAAAATACTATCACTATTCCAAATCACAGGCTAAAATGTACGACACTTCCGTACATCATTAGCGAGAATATAATGAATAGTATAAGCGTCAACCAATTTAGAAATAATTTAAAAAGCCATATTGAACAAGCTATTAACAATCACGAACCCTTAAAAGTAAACCGACGAGCAGGTGAAGATTTTATTGTCATCAGCGCGGAAGATTGGGAGCGAGAGCAAGAGACCTTACACATATTACAAAGTAAGTATTTGATGCAACAAATTGATGATTCACTAAAAACCTATAAAAATCAGCAAGGCTACCAACCAACAGCAGAAGAATTAAATGAGATCACTCGTTTTTGAAGGAAATACTTGGCTGCATTATGAGCAATTAAGAGAAAAAGACAAAAAACTGCACAAAGCATTATGCAAGATTTTAAAAGAAATGTTACGTTCCGACCCAGCCACTGGCCTAGGCAAGCCAGAAGCATTAAAGCATAATTTATCAGGTTTGTGGTCTAGGCGTATTTCTCATAAAGATAGAGTTGTGTATAGCTTTGATGAGCACAAGCTCTATATCTTTGCGATTAGCGGGCATTATGATTCGTTTTAACCCAACTCAAAAGAGGTCACCCCAAATAACTTATTCAATGAAAGGCATGGGGCTGTTTTTGTATACATTCTAGCCGTTTCAAAAACCATTTTCATATGGTACTTTTCGACCAGCGCAAGAGCCTCTTTATTTATCTCTGGTATATCAAGAAAAATTGTCTCTGACCCTTTAACCGTCTCTCTTAAGGCAAGAAAAAGATATTCTGCTAATTCTGCTGTATCGGCAATAAGCGGTCCTATTTTATACCCATTACGACATTTACGGATAACACCATAAGCGGCTAAGGCTTCATTTTGTATAATGCCTAGGACATTACTTTCAGCTTGTTCAAGCCATGACTTAAGAAAATTTTCACGCTTTTCAGGAAAAATTTGTTGATCAAATTGTGTAAGCTCGCTAAAGGGTATGAAAGAAAGTTTTACAATTTTCTGATGGGTAGATTTTAGATTACCACTGACTGCTGCGTAGCGTATATTCCTATACGCAAGTTCAAAACCAAACTTCTTATAATTTTCTTGTTGCTCTAATACCCCATCTAACCCAATATTTCTCTCTTTTAAATACTCTAAACCCACATTCCAAATTTGAATACCGTAACCCTTGCCTCGGTACTCTGGTTTAACAATATAGAATCCCATAAAACCGAATGTTTCTCCATATTTAACAGCAGATAAAACGGCAACAGGCTTGCCGTTAATTTCCCCAATAAAAAAGCCATTAGGATCTGCTGCATAGAAACTTTCTGCATCATACAGCCCAGGGTTCCAGCCTTCACTTGCTGCCCAGTCAATAGCAATACTCAGTTCATCTTTTGCCATTGTTCTAATTGTGTAATTTGAGGATACCATATCAATACTACCTACTATTATTTATTGGATTCAAAAAGCTAGATCAGAAAAAACATACATTTTATCCCCCAGAAGTGCCTCCATCAGGTAGTACAAATTTAATATCTAAGGTTCTCAAGTAGGTTTGCAACCCAGCATCTTGCATGGGAATTAAATGCGCCTCACTAGAGGACTCATTATAATGGGCATGCCAGTGACCTGACGGCGTAATAAAAACCGAATAAGGTTTCCAATCTATTCTAGTCGCGTTGATTATTTCACCTGACTTAGAAATTTTTGTACCCACCAGTGTATAACAACCAGGCGCGCAATCTAAAATTAAATCCAGCGCCACGGATTGATGTCGATGCGGTAATTGCACGGCACCCTTTGGAAGTACACCGAGCATAGCCCAAAGCGTATGGGTCACGGTTAAAGTTTGATCTATTTCCTTGTTCGCAAGTAACACACTAATACGGTTTCGATTCGCAGCTTCCGCTTCTTTTCTGACCTTATCCAATTCCCGTAGCGAATCTTCAGAGATATAAAGTGTGGGCTTGAAACGTTGAGTATCAGCTTTAACCCCTAAGTATCGCAGTAGTGGTTCATCATGCACTAAATAAAACGTAGAATCGCTAGCTGCAAAATGGCGTGTTTCTTTAGCCGTTGGCAATACCACAAAATCACCTTTTTTCCACGGTATATCTATGCCATCAAATTCAGTATGCCCACTGCCACGCATCACATAAAACAGTTGCGATGTTGCATTAAAATTCGTGTTCAACGCTTCATTCGCCAAAATACGCACGAAGTTAGCACAAAGCGCGGGGCTGGTTGCCGGACCTTCACAGCCTAATGCTGCACTTATATCAAGCGGGATAATTCCAGTGCCGCCTGTTTCATGTAACTCGCTAGCGAATTCTGCATACGGAACTTTAGAGATTGCTCCAGAGCCAATAGGATCTGCGGCTTGCGTATATTCGTAATAGACACAATTTTCAATTAAACTCTTGAGCTTATCTTGCGTGGTCATGAAATTTACCTCTGATGATGACGACAAATTTTAAATAGGTCGCCTTTTTTACGTAGATACTGCACTGAATAATAAATAATTGCTCCTACAAGCGCACTATACAAACACAGCTGATGTAATTGAGGCACTGTTATTAGCCCTAGTAGCTGATTTTCTTGAGACCAAGGAAAGAATGGCTGTACATCACTGTGCATCATGCTATCAAGTACAACATGGCTATAAGTACCGATGAATGCACTCAAAAATGCAATCCACCACTTTATTTTAAGCGGATAATCACGCTTTGAAATACCGACTATTCTTAAGCCTATTTCTGCTAGGTATTTCCCAGACAATGCAGAGATGACCGCCAGCAATGTGGCACCTATATAAGTATGAGAAAAGCCATGCAGATGCCCTTCCCCTGTCACAAGCACAAATAATGGCTGAATATCCATGACTACCTGAGCCCAGCCAAAGACCATTAAACTGAAACTGCCCTGCAGTATAGCCTTGACAACAATACCTGGTCCTATATGAAAAGGTGTAAAAGGCATTTAGTTCTCCCTTTTAAATATAGTTAGGTGTCATGTTAGCAAAAGTATCATAAATCAAGGTGATTCGATAGGTTTTTGATCAATGGCACAGGTTTAAAATTAGTAGGGTTGCAGCTCTGCCCTCATTCTGACGAAAGGTACGCAATGCGATACCCTACTATAGTATCTTATGTTAGATAGGTAGGTAGCCGCACCCTCCAAAATTAGGTGAATTAACCCTCCACTAGGGGAAATAACCTAACTTTTAAACCATGATTTATACTTAAACCCAGCATCCCCCTTGCTGATAGCAGTCAATAATATTTCACAAGCTATTGAAATAAAACTTAATTTCAAATTAAAAAACACCTAAATTATTTTTTAACAAACAATGGTCTAATTATTGCTTAAAGTCATTACAACGGAAAAATAAACCAGTAGCCTAAAGTTGTTTTTCCAAAAAAATCCATTTTACAATGTAATGTTACGGAGTTTAACAATGACAAAAAATATGAAGCTTATCTCTTTGCTTCCTTTCTTAATGGCTTCTAATGTGCAAGCCGCAAGCAATTTTCTGGAAGGCTCGCGTGACGTAGTCTCACTACACCCCAGCTGTAGAACAGAAAACACGGGGATGACGGTTGTTGGGCTTGTTCTGCCAAATGGTTCGGAAGTTAAAGTCACCAGCGAAGATTCTGAGGGCAACGAAAGCACGGTTAATATGCAATTACCTCTTCCTGGCGTATTAATGACTACCAGCAGAAGAAGTGATGAGACTTTTAATGGTAACCCTATCATGAGTGCAGGACCTTCTTTTAACCAAGCAGGCATGTTTGGTATGGATACCATTACTGCACCCGTTCCAGCGTTCGGCAGTAAAAATACCGAAGAAGATGTCAGAATGCTCTTCTGGAAAGTGAAAGCAAGCAATGTATTTGATGCTGCGTCTAATACTTTAACAGAGCTACCTTATATTCCCGTTAATGGTTTCATTATATTAGAGATGGGCTTTGCTTCACCTAAATTTACACCGTCAAGCTGCTTGTTGTCTATGAATGTACGCGGTGCTCAAGTCGCAAGATGTGATCAAGTTGACCCTGAAACAAAAATGATAGTGGCTGATAGCACACCTGATATTCGTCAAAAAAACATGCGCTTAATCATTGAAAGAGATCTAGAAAATAACCCACTTCCTGCTGAATGTGGTGAAGGTCTGTCAGTAACAGTAGAACCAACCGATGCTGAAGTTGATGAGCTTATTGCAAAAATGAATGCGATGACTCCTTAGTTGTTATCGTTTCCCACTTAACGATAAGCAAAGTCAGGCTGGGGTAACAAGAGCTCTCTTGTTACCCTCTACATAGAACAATTGACACTATCATGATAAATGATAGCTGAGCCTATTGGGATACCAATCCCAATAATAAATGACTTTAACACCGCTACTCCCGAAGTCTTACCTAGTCAAGTATCACAGCAATTAAGTTAAGCTTTTTTTCAAATAAAATCAATGAACTAAACGTAGGATGGGGAAAGTATCTTTTTGCGACTCGTGAGTGTTCGAAGAGAAACCCATCATTATATGCCCAAAACGCTGGTCTCCAGCTTTAGGCTATAAACTTAAATCGGGACATAATAGTCATGTAGGTGCAGATTTATCTGCACTGTGCGGCTAAAGCCACACCTACGAATAATGCAGCTATACTGTTAGTAGCCCAGACTTACAATATTTTCACTGTCTCATTATCTTGCCCCTAAGATTAAAAAAATTGCTTTGCTGAGTTTATCTAACGATAAACTGCTACAATCGGCAAAAAGCACAACTGCAAATTCCTAAGTACTCCACTAACAGAGCAGACACAGGGGAAAATATGTCTCAACACGTTTTTATTGTCATGCCTTTCGGGCAAAAACAAGGGATAAACTTTAATGCTATCTATCAAGATTTAATCAAGCCCGCGCTATTAAAAGTTGGTTTAAATCCTTTTCGTGCTGATGAAGAAAGCTTACCCGGTGATATTCGCAGCGATATGTTTCAAGAGTTATTAATGGCTGACTTGGTGATTGCTGAGTTATCCATAGATAATCCTAATGCTTGGTATGAACTAGGGGTTAGACATGGCTTACGCGCGCGTGGGGTGGTGCAAATCCGCTCTAATGAAGCGGGGAGAATTCCTTTTGATGTTTGTGTGGATAGAACCATTCATTATCACTTAAAAGACGGAGTCCCTGATCCAGAATTCCTAGACAGTGACCAAGCATTATTGGGACAAATTGCCTTAGAGACTTTGCGTAAGGATTTTAAGCGCAGACCTTCTAGCCCTGTTTATCAATACTTGCCTTATTTAGAAGAACCTAACTGGAAGTCATTGCGGGTTAAAAATACTGATGGCTTTTGGCAAGCGCATGAAGAGTGGAGTGATTTAATTGAAATTGCCAGAAAACAACAGAAACCAGGGGATATTTTAGTACTCGCGGAAGAGGCTCCCACCTATGCCTTAAAGTTAGAGGCATACCGTACCGCGGGTAATGCTTTGCAAAGCTTAGGGCATTATCAATATGCGTTAGAGCATTTCGAGAAAGCACTAGCGATTAACCCGAATGATTTAGAAAGTGCACAAAAAAAAGGCTTGATGCTAGGACGTGTCGGACGAACGGCACAAGCCGAACAGTGGTTAAGAAATTTATCAAAAAAGCACCCGCATGATGGTGAGACTTGGGCTTTATTGGGTCGCACAGAAAAAGACTGCTGGATTAAGCTATGGTCTGCTAATAAAACTGCCGAAGCGATGTTTAAAGCTGCAAAATATGAAAGTGCTCAATTAGGCGCGGCTATTCAAGCCTATCGACAGGGCTTTATAGAACAAACAGACAGTTATTTTGCAGGTATTAACGCGCTCGCCTTAACGTATGTCTTAGCGCATTTATTAGGTGAAAAAACGGATAGCGATGAATTAAAAGCAATGGAAGGCGGCATTCGCTGGGCAACTCTGAGTGCTTTAAGCAAAGAAGCAATTAATCAGCCTGATTATTGGGCGCGGGTGAGTTTAGCGGATCTTGAGCTATTGGTCAGTGATGTAGCTACCATAGAAAAAGCCTATAAATATGCGGTGATTGCTGCAAAACAAGATTGGTTTGCTTTGGACTCTACCCGCCAGCAATTACAGTTATTGCAAAAATTAGCCTTTCGCCCTGCAGAAGTCTCGGCTGCACTTAAAATATTTGATATAGCGATTGCACGCTTAGAAAAGCCAGAAGATACTTGGCAGCCGCGCAAGGTTTTCTTATTTAGCGGACACATGATTGACGCTCCTAATCGTGAAAAACCTAGATTTCCGCAAGAAAAAGAACCTTTAGCGGTTGAGGCAATTGCTCAGCAGTTAAAAAAATTAGGCGCGACAGAAGGCGATATTGCAATTTGTGGCGGTGCTTGTGGGGGCGACCTTATTTTTTCCGAAGCAGCCTTAGAAATGGGCTTACGTTTAGAATTACGCTTACCTTTTGCTGTGCCTAAATTTTTACAACATTCTGTTGATTTTGCGGGCGGTGATTGGCGCGAACGTTTTTATCGTGTGCAAAGCAACCCAAATACCAGCACTTTTATTATGCCTGAGCAATTAGGCGAATTAGCTGAAAATAGTAACCCTTATGAACGCAACAATCACTGGATGCTGTATTCCGCTTTAGCATGGGGCATTGATAAAGTACATTGTATCTGTTTATGGAATGGCGTGGGAGGAGATGGTAAAGGCGGTACATGGCATATGCATCATACGATTAAACAACGTACAGGTCAGGTGTCGGTGATTGATACTCATAAACTTTTTAAAATAAAGACTGGAGAATAAGCTCATGACTTTAGCGCAAAAAATAAAAGTAACAAATACACCTAAAAAAATATTAACACTGGATGGCGGTGGTATTCGCGGCATGATTACTGTGGAGATACTGAGTAAAATAGAGTCCCTGTTACGCAAGGAATATAACAATGATGAATATGTTTTAGCCGATTATTTTGATTATATTTCGGGAACCAGTACAGGTGCCATTATTGCGACTTGCCTCTCTTTAGGCTGGTCGGTAGATACCGTGCGTGATTTTTATGAAAAAAGTGGCGCGCAAATGTTTGATAAATCATCTATTTTCAAACGCTTCCAGTATTCTTATGAAGATACGGAGTTAAAAAAATTATTACAACAAGAGTTTGGTACGAATACTACGTTAGGCACCTCCAAACTTAAAACATTGCTGATGATGGTGATGCGTAATGCCAACACCGATTCGCCTTGGCCGATTAGTAATAATCCCCATGCAAAGTATAACGATAAACAGCGTGATGATTGCAACTTGCAACTCCCCTTATGGCAGTTAGTCCGTGCGAGTACTGCCGCACCGACTTTTTTTCCGCCTGAAAAAATCACCTTAGGAAAAGATCGCAAATACCCTTTCGTTTTTGTTGATGGTGGAATCACCATGTATAACAACCCCTCATTTCAAACCTTTTTAATGTCTACTTTAGGGGCTTATAAGTTAAACTGGGAAACGGGTGAAGATAAAATGCTGATTATTTCTTTAGGGACAGGGACTTGCCTAGAAGGGGGAAGCGATTTAACTCCCAGCGATATGAATTTACTTTATAACGCAAAATCACTGCCCTCAGCCCTAATGAATGCTGCCTTGCATGAGCAAGATATACTCTGTCGCTCAATGGGCAAATGTGTCTATGGCGAGTCTATCGATAATGAACTGGAAGACCTACAAGGAGCAGAGGCTAATATTTCAGGAGGGATGAACCTGTTTAGCTATGCACGTTATAACGCAGAATTATCACGTAAGGGTTTAGATGCGCTAGGCTTAGATCATATAGAACCAGAAGATGTACAGATGTTAGATTCTGTAGAGCATATAAAAGAGTTACAACAAGTAGGTAAGGCTCTTGCGAAAAAAGTTTGTTTAAGTCATTTTAAAGGTTTTTTATAATTTTAATAAGGGGATATTATGGAAACTGTTTTTCTTTCTTACACGTATAATCCGCACCCTGATTATAAAAAAGAAACCAATGAGCTAGTTAAAAATATCAAAATTATTGCCGAATCACAGGAACTTAGAGTTGTCACAGGTGTCGATTTAGCGGGCGGTGCATTAACACCTGAAATTCAACAACGCATTATACATAGTGATGCCTTAGTGGCCTTAATTACGCCTTGGCAAGATAGTTATGGCAATCCTGCTGCTCCTCCCTTTGTGCATGATGAGTACACATTTGCACAGAACAAAGGTAAGCCTGCTATTCAACTATTACACACACAACTAAATAATCAAGGCATGTATACACAGCAAGAATATATTCCTTATGATCCTGCACAAGCCGTAGAGGGGCTGCTTAAGCTTATGCGAACTTTGGTACTATGGAAAAAGCAACTAGGGCGTTCCTATGAAATTCAGTTTTTACCGAGTGAGCTTGTTGAGAAATTGAACCATGGCAGTATTGCTAGTCGTTGTGAATATCAACTATTAATCAATCGTAAACCTAGTGAGTGGCGAGTAATTGATATTTGGCCAGAGCCTGGGCGGTTAGTGACTTATATTCCCAATATTCCTGATGATGCAAAGTTAAACCTCAAAATAAGTTTTGCCGATGAGCAATGGTTATCTAACTTTTGTAGCCCGCAAAATCACAGTATCAAACTGGAGAAACTGACATGAGTTATTTTATTGAGCAATCTTCTGACTATAAAGGCGACAAGCGCTGGAATTGGCAGGCTTGGATTGAAGCTTCTCCTGTAGAGTTAGAAGCAGTGGCTGATGTTATTTGGTATCTACATGATTCTTTTACAAGCCCTGTGGTTAGAAAAACTAAGTCTAAAAATAATTTTCAACTTAGTCGCACAGGTTGGGGGGTGTTTTTATTACATGCTGAAGTCAATCTAAAAAATGGTGAAACCATTCATTTAAAGCATCAGTTAAGTTTTGTAGAGACCGATACACACCAACACGCACCACTAAAAGCGATGCGCCCACCAGGTTCTCCTGAAACAAAACAGGCGCGTATTTTTTTAAGTTATGGTGCAGAAGATAGCGAGCTAGCCGAAAAAGTACAAAAGAATCTACAAGGTTTTGGTTATCAGGTGCAAGATATTAATGATTGCGAATTAGGTATGCCTGCAAAATTAGCCCAGCAAAAATTAATGCGTGAAAGCGATGTCATTATGGGCTTAGTCACTAGCGATGTCACCAGCCCTTATGTGCTTGATGATCTAAATCGCGCCAAACAAGCGGATAAAGCGGCGATTGCCTTAGTTGGGGATAAGATTAAACCCTTAGGTTTAGATCCAGAATTGCAGAAAATGTCACTTTCCGCAACGGATGATCAATCGTTACAGAAATTGTTTAAGCAACTGGATAAGTTTTAAGTAATTATTTCTGCAAGCAATGATAAGCCGAATTTTCAAAGCGAATGCGTAATGATTGAGTACTTTTATTCTCTTTTAAGAACTTTTCTGCTTCTATCGCGGTTAAATCTTGCATCATAAAAGTCGCAATGCACATACAGGGTTTAGCAAATTGCTTTCTGTCATTGCCTGACTGTCTGACTTCTCGCGTTACACACTGTTCAGCAAAATCATGCTCGAATTGGTGTTTTTGTGTGTCTGTTACCGTGGTCTTATGCGCATGATCCCAAGACCTCGGTGTTTTTGCTTGTTCGCTTGTGGTTTTATCATCGGAGCAGCCATTTAAAATAACGGCTAAGCAACTGCTGATAAAAACTATTTTTAATCGGAGTGTGTATTTATTTTTCATTTTAAATAGAATTGCGTAGTGAAATATAATTAAAAAGAAGCCCCGACATTTGATAGCTTACTTGATCAGAGAGCTTAAATGATAAATAAACATCGGGGCTTCGTTAACTTTTTATGGCTACTAACTTAACACGGGGCAAATACCATAGTTTGTGCCGTCATCTTTTTAGCAAGCAAGCTATTTAGACTTGTAGGATGGGCAAAGGGCTTTTTCGTGCCCATCTTTTACGTCGTATGATTGATGGGCACGGAATAAAGCCCCTTTGCCCATCCTACGCAGTATAATACCTGCTGTTCCGTGTTAAATGTATAGCCCTTTTAACTACTGATTATTAGGCAATGTAAATACTGAGAAAACACCGCCTAATTTGGTAAAGCTGCTTAGGCTTCTATAAGCGCCCGCTGCACCTAACATTTCAGCATCTCCAGCATCAGGCGTACCAACAACCATACCAGCCCAGCCACCAATTCCTGATAACACACCGACATATTGTTTGCCTTTATAACGCCAAGTGCTGACATTACCAATAATGCCTGATGGCGTTTTAAACTTGTATAGTTCTTCGCCTGTTTTTGCATCTACGGCTTTTAAATAGCCTTCTAACGTTCCGTAAAATACCACGTTACCTGCTGTTGCTAATGCGCCAGACCAGACAGAAAAAGGTTCTGATTTTGACCAGATAATCTTCCCTTCTGTAGCATCCCAAGCACTAAAAAAACCTAAATGGTTTTTACGTGGATCATTCTGCTTATAAGCTTTACCTGTTTTTGCATCTTTACCAGATGGGTACATACTGAGTGTTGCACCGACATAAGGTTGACCTGCTGAATAAGAAACTTCAAATGGCTCATAATCCATACATAGGTTATTACCTGGAATATAGAATAATTGAGTTTTAGGTGAATAAGCGACAGGTTGTTGGTTTTTACTGCCTAAGGCGGCAGGACAAATACCTGTGGTATTTTCGTCTTCACCATTAAATTCGGTGCTAAACTCTTTTGCCACTTGCGGTCTTCCTGAGCGCATATCAATATGCGTTGCCCAGTTAATTGATTTATTGAACTTTTCTGCGACTAATAATTCGCCAGTCACACGGTCTAAGGTATAGCCAAAACCATTACGGTCAAAATGAACTAATAGTTTGCGCATTTTTCCTGCAATTTTTTGATCGACTAAGACCATTTCATTAATGCCATCAAAGTCCCACTCATCATGCGGGGTCATTTGGTATACCCATTTAACTTCGCCTGTATCTAGGTTTCTTGCCCAGATAGTCATTGACCATTTATTGTCGCCAGGACGTTGTACAGGATTCCAAGTGCTGGGGTTTCCAGAGCCGTAATACATCAGGTTTAATTTAGGGTCGTAGCTATACCAGCCCCAAGTAGTTCCACCACCAATTTTCCATTGGTCGCCCTCCCAACTTTTTAAGCTGGAGTCTTTGCCTACGGCTTGCATTTTGCCATTCGTCCACGTTTTAGATTTTTCTGGATCCATCATCATGTCGTCATCAGTACCCATGCTGTAAGCTTTCCAGAGTAAATGACCATCATTAATATCATAAGCAGCAATAAAGCCGCGTACTCCAAATTCGCCCCCTGCAATTCCTGTGATGACTTTATCTTTCATCACCACAGGTGCTTGAGTATTGGTCGCGCCCATTTTTGGATCACCATTTTTAACGCGCCATAACACACGGTCTGCAGACGTTATTTTGCCATCACCATTGGTGTCACTTAAGCGACGTGAAGCATCCAGTGCGACTAAGGTCGTATCTGCTTGTTGTAAAAATATTTTGCCTTCTGCGTAGGCTAAGCCTCGATTGACAGTATCGCAACACATAATGGGAAGTACGGCTTGTTCATCTTGAATAGGTTTATATTCCCAGATGACTGAACGTGTTTCCTGATCTAAGGCATAGACCATATTGGGGTAGGGAGTGTGAATATAAATCACGTCATCGACAACTAAAGGCCCACCTTCATGACCGCGTAGAACACCTGTAGAAAAACTCCAAGCGGGCATTAAATTTTTGACGTTTTTATGATTAATTTGATCTAACTCACTGTAACGAGTACCTGCATAATCACCGCCCCACGTTGCCCAGTTATTGGGTTTTTTAGTGAGTTGATCTACATTGTAATTTGCATAGCTGCTATAACTTAGCATTCCTATGGCGATGATAGAGAGAGTCTGAGATAAAAATTTATATTTTTTCATCGTATTATTCCGCTAGTTTTTATAAGATTTTAGAAAAGTATCAAACACCGTACTATTTTTGTTACGGATATAGGGTTAAACGCAAGAAAAATGAAAAGGGGTTAAATAATTTAAATTTTTTGTTGTCGTTGATGTCTTTATGCGGAAGTCCCAAAACGTAGACTAGGAGTGAAACCCATCACTTTTGCGCATAAAATGATGGGTTTCGCAAAAAGACGCTCTACCCATCCTACGCAAGCCATTGAAGTTATATGAGCTAAACATAATTTATTTGTGTAGATACTTATGCTTAATAGGGAGGGTATCTTTAATGGATTCAGGATGGGTAAAAAATCCATGTAAGAATTTTACGGCTGGCATGATAGACTAAAACGCTATGCAAATAAATCAACGAGTGGGGTAGTGCATTGAGTGTCGTGAGCATGGGCTTAAGTGATGAGCAACTAAAAGTACGTTGCCGCAGTGGAGATTATGCAGCTTTTGAGCAGTTGTATCATCGCCATAAAAACCCTTTATATCGTTTTATTTATAGGCAATGTGCTGATGAAGAGCTGACTAAGGATATTGTTCAGGATGTCTGGCTAAGCATTCATAGAGCTTGTGGAAGCTATGTACCCTCGGCTAAATTTACCACTTGGCTATACCGTATTGCACATAATCGGGTGATTGATTATTACCGTCGTAGCCGCAATGGTGTCCCTATCTCTTATGATGACAGTTTTGCAGAAGAGCAATGGCTTAATATGGAAAATAGCAATGAACCAGAGCAGATCATTCAATCAGCACAAGAAACGGAGCGTTTATTGAGTGCAATAGAGAGCTTACAAGAGGCACAACGTGAAGTCGCGTTATTGCATTTAGAGATGGGCTTTAGTGTCAGTGAAATTGCGAATATTATGCAGAGTAATCCAGAAACAACCAAAAGCCGTTTACGTTACGCGCTTAAGAAAATACGCGAGCAGGTTTCATTATGAATGATAATAGCCATTCAGATGAGCGTATTCAGCGTCTCTATAATCAAACTAAAAACCTAAGATCACCGATAGAATTAGATGATTTTATTTTAGGTCAGATCCGTGCACTTGAAGAGCCGCCTATTCCCGCTGCAAATGACAAGTGGTGGCTTTATGGCTCGGTTGCAGCGAGTATTTTATTGATATTTATTGTGCAGTTTCAAGGTGCAGATAAAGCTAGCCCTATAAGACCAGAATCAGTTGAAATAACTGAGTTAGCTACTGTAGAAAAAACGCCTCCTTCTGTGCAAGAAAAAGGTAAAAAATCACAGCTACCCAAAATGTTTTTTCAGCGCACTGAGGATATTAATAATAAAGTGGTACGTGCGTGCAATGGCGTATTGGCTGAACCCGAAGAGAATACAGGGATAGAAAGCGTGCTAAAAGAAAAGCCTAATAAGCCTTCTAATATACCAATACGGCCTATTTATCCGAATGATCCTGTTAAAAAGGACTTAAAGTATGATCGTGTTTGTGATTCGATATTTAAACAATAAAATTTAGACGGCGCGTATCGTATTAGAGATACTCCTTGTCGTTGTGGCTTTAGAGGTAGTGAAAGTATTTAAAAACTGGAGCCCAAAATGCGTTTTGGGCGCATTTTTTAAAAGTAGGGTATCGCATCGCGTACCTTTTGCAGTCTCTTTAGTCGCATAGTGCAGATAAATCTGTATCTACATTACTATAATGCGCTGTCGCCGAAACTTTATATAGATAGTTACTTACTCTGCATCGGTATCAATATACTTCCACATTTTATTTTGGTGTAAGAAAATTGGGTCTACATTTATTTGAATGAATTCGTCTACAGCTATGCTATCAATTGTAAGGGAGCGTTTCATTCTAACTTGCCTGCCATTAATAAGAACCCATTTATATTTTTTGTGACGCTCAGCTTTTACTTTTTTTCTAGCTAGCTTTTGTGCTGCTGTTAATTTTGTTTTAATTTTTGGCATTCTGTTTTCTTTTTTTGTCTGTCTAGTGGACTAAAGTTCGCTCTACTGAGAGCCATATTCATCATCCGACTTAATCGCAGCCTCTTGCTGCGCCCATTCCAGTACTTGCGAAAATTTTGTTTGCTTGAGTTTTGGAGGGCTGAGTAATGGGCGGAATCGCTCCTCGTAACTGAAATAATAATCGTCTTGAGGTTTGAGTCTAGGTTTTCTAGGGCTATGCTCTATATCCATGCCATCACGGTGTAATTGCCATAAAAATTCACCTGCTAGTGAGAAGTTTA
>WTCM01000087.1 GCA_013138595.1 Methyloprofundus sp.
GGGAGAGGTGCATGCCAAATTTATCTGTAGGTTTTTAAATAAAACTTGAAAATTCTAGAGGGATGTTCAGGTCTTGCATTTTGCAGAAATAAAACTCAAAACCGCCCAAAACGCGTTTTGGACTCCGTTTTTAGGCTACCAACTTAACACGGGACAAACAGTACACCATGACGCAGAGCAGAATTTTATGTGCAACAGCTCCCGAAAGATGCGCTTCGTACCTCAGCACATCCTATGTTGTACTTTAACTTAGAAACAAGAGTTTATAGGCTGCCCCGTCTTAAGTCGGTAGCCCGTTTTTATGAATGATGGGGCTCGCAAAAAGATGCTCTGCTCATTCTACGTAAGTCATTAAAATATTGAGGTGTGAGAGGCTTAACGCAAAAGATGCGCTTCGTGCCTCAGCCATAAGCGACCCGATACCATCCTACTTGAATGGCAAGTATTGAATAACTCGCTAATCATGCTATAAATTACTAAAAAATACAGCTTTGGCTCATAAAGATAAGACGTAGTATGAATCCACTAAGATAATGAAGTTATTTTTTGATACACTGTTATATAAAGACTTTAACAATGCTTAGGAGCTTATCTTTATGCTATTTATGGGGAAGACTACTTTTTATGGTCTATGCGTTATTATTCCTATGTTTGTTGTGGGGTTTGTGCTTTTTAAACTGGCTGAAATCTTAGATAAAGTTGCCAAGCCATTAGGCTTAGAAACCTATCTTGGAGCCTCTCTAGTTATTGTACTGGCTGTGCTTGTCATTCTATTGCTTAGTTTTCTTATCGGGATACTGATTCAAAAGGTTATCTCTTTTAAAAGCTTTGAAAGCAAAGTATTAAATCAAATTCCAGGCTATGAAATTATCGCAACCCTCGCTCAGGGCTTTAGAGATGCTGACCAATCTCATTCATTTCCTTCGGTTATGATAGACCTGTATGGTTCAGGCACAACAGCACTCGGCTTTATTATGGAAGAGCATGAGAATGAGCGTTTTACTGTTTTTGTCCCTTCTTCTCCTGTATTAACCGTGGGGAATGTTTATGTTGTTCAGGCAAGCCAGTTATCTAGGCTAGATGTAAAGGGCAAAGAGGTCGCAGATTGCCTGTCTAAATGGGGCATGGGGACGAAAAATTTATTAAACCGCTAACTTTAAAACCATTACTTTAATCACAGGATAAAACTTATGAAACAATCACTTTTAACTATTTTATGTTTTAGTGCGATCGCTTTTAGTCAAAGCAGTTTTTCTGCGGGTATGAATGACCGTATAGATCGCCGCGGGGATCGTCGTTCTGATACCGTAGAAAATACCGCAGACCGCCTTAACGACAAACAAGATTTTCGTGAAGAGCGTAGAGATTGTGTCGGAGAGGGCGCGGGCTGTCGTTCTGACAACAGACAAGACAAACGCCACGACACAGCGGATCGCATGGAGGATCGCGGGGATGATAGACGTGATCGCCGTTAAAAAGTAAAGATAAACCCAGACTATTTTGAAAGGCGTAGTTTTAAACCCAATGTTCCCATTTTTAATGATTGTGTTTTTAAACTATAAAAGTATAGGATGTGCTGAAGCACGAAGCGCGTCTTTTGCGACCTAATCTTTAGTGCAAATATAAAAGAGGGCAGTACGTTATTTGGGCGTACTGCTTTTTTTATGGGAAAATGCTGACGAAGCTAAGGTAAGATAAGCATACACTCGAAAAAATCGCTTTAACTTTCACACTCTCCTAGCGGCTTATGCTATTCTCTCTTCTTAGGTGTTTTTAATTTAAAAAATTAAGGAAAAATTATTTATGTTTTATAAAACAAAAATGACGCATTATTTATTAGCCTCTCAGTTTGCTATCGCAGGCTGTTTATTTGCACCCAATATTATGGCGAATGAAGTCGCGGCACCTGTAGCAGAAGCGAGTACTGAAGTGAGTGCAGACGTGAGTGATGTTGAGGTAGCTGCAAGTAGCGTTTTAGAGCAAATGAGTACTTATTTAGCCAGCCAGCAAAAGTTTGAAATTACAGCCCATACCAGTATAGAATCTATGTTAGATTCTGGGCAGAAGATTATGCTGGATTCTACTAGCAGAGTGGCAGTACAGCGCCCGAATAAACTTTTTTCTACACGTCAGGGTAATATTATCGATCAAAATTTCTACTATGATGGAAGGTCGTTAACTTTATACAATAACAAGGCAAAAGTATTTGCAACGGTAGCTGCACCAGACACGGTTTCTAAGACCTTAGATTACACTCTAGCAGAATTTAAACTCATCGCACCAGGTATTGACCTACTTCATACCGATATTGCCACTAGACTTTCTAAAGGGCTTTTATCAGGTTTTTATGCAGGTAAAGCAATGATTGCAGGGGTTGAATGTCATCACTTAGCTTTCCGTAACGAAGAGGTTGATTGGCAAATTTGGGTTCAAACAGGCGACCAACCACTGCCTAAAAAATATATTATTACCTCACGCTGGACCACGGGCGCACCACAATATAGCATTACGATGGACTGGAATTTAAAGCCTAGTTTTAACGATTCATTGTTTAATTTTAGCGCGCCTAGCGATGCTAAAAAAGTTGAGATACAAGCCGCATTACCTGATGCACCTTAAATTCTGTTTAAACACCCCAAATAAAGAGAGCAATCATGATGAAAATTTTAAAAAGATTATTTTGGTTTAGCATGATCAGTGCTGCTTTTGTGGCTGCCGATTTAGATGAAGC
>WTCM01000263.1 GCA_013138595.1 Methyloprofundus sp.
AGGAGAGAAGCGAGAAGCATTCTGCCCTACTGAGTTCGACTATTATACAGAGCCAAAACTCGTTGTCAACGTTTATTTTTAATTAATTTTGAGAGAGAAGATAAAACCAAACTCACGAAACCAAGTAACAACAAACTTCAACTGAACCCGAAGATTCAACCTTAATCACTTAAGGAGCCGACCATTATAACCGATAAAACTAGTTGGTCAAGCTTTTATTTTAAATCATTTTAAAAGCTAATCTAAAAAGACAAACAATTTACTTAGGAACAAACCCAAACAACCCGTTTACTTTCAAGCTTCTAAAGCAACTCCTCCGCAACAAACCTCGTTGAAGAGCTGGCTATTATACATCGCTTTCACTTGTGGTCAACACTTTATTTAAAAAAACTTAAAATAAAGCTCAATAAGCTTTTACTGGTTTTTTCTCCTATCTATATAGTGTAAATTAAACTTATCTACTCGCTTAATTATGTAATGAACTTATAGCCTACTCAGCCCTTCTTAACTTTCTATCTTCTTTAGGTAATCTTATGCAAACTCAAACAACTCATAACTATAACCCTCTTTCACTTGATGTTACCTCCAGCTTAAACGAAGCTTGGGAGCGTACTTCAGGCTTTAAGCTATCAGTACTGATAGCGGGGCTTTTATTTTTTCTTATACTGATGACTTTTGGCGTTGCCAGTGTATTGGTTTTACAATTAGCGCCTTTTATTAGCCAAGAAATTATTGCTATATTTGCCATTATTCTGAACCTCACCATGACAGTTGCTAGTTACCCCCTCCTTGCTGGCATGATGATGATGGGGGTACACCGCGCAACAGAGCAAACCGTGAGCTATAAAATGCTCTTTGCTTATTTGGGCTTTACTTTACCGGTCTTAATTGCCTCTATTTGTATCGCAATTTTCACCTCGGTTGGTTTTTTATTACTCGTTGTTCCTGGCATCTATCTCAGTATTGCCTATTTATTTACGCTACCTCTGATTATTGATAAAAAAATGGATTTTTGGCTAGCAATGGAAACTTCTCGTAAAACAGTGACTCCACACTGGTTTAAAGTTTTCTTTACCGTGCTTGCTATGTCCATTATTTACCTTTTGAGCATGATCCCTCTCGGTCTAGGTTTAATTTGGACTATCCCCATGTCTATTGCTATGTATGGCATTTTATATCGCAAATTGTTTATTACTATCGCGAGCTAAGCAACTTTTAGATCCCCATTTAACACGGAGTATAGTAGGGTATCGCACCGCGTACCTTTCGGAGGTATGCAGCGCATACCCTACAGACTGCTTGTCTCGTTTTAAATGTGCAACCAACCTTTACTGCAAATAATCCACGCCAATCCCACGTACTTTATTTTCATGGTGGTAATACTTATATTTAGGTAAGGCTTCTATCCCATGACAATCCACACAAAAAGTCCCTACTACACCTTTATGGCGTAAGAAACTATTTAAAATATCACCTTCTATATTTTCTTGATTTCTGTAATTTAATATCGGGTAATTTTTTGCCAATGGATTTTTGAGTGGCTTCCAACTATGCGGCTCATGGCATGTGATACAAGCAATTCCGCCCAAAGGCTCTATTTCTTCATTCAGCGTTGAGACTAAAGGCATCACGGTTTCATCTGAACGCAATACCATATCTTTAAAAGGATGTCCGTAAAATTCTATCGGCTTATCTTTACCTATGGCTTTTTCTTGATGACAGTTTAAACACAGTTCATCGCGTTTTAAACCAGGCGCGGTTTTATCGCGTAAACCGACTGGCTTTTTGATAATCGTGGATAGAAAGTTATTTTTGCTTTCACTACGGTGCAAGCTATGACAACTTCCACATACCCCTGCTTGATGCGGGCTTTCTTCTAATTGATTTTGTGATTTATCAGCAACCACACGTAAATCATGGTCTGACCCTGTCACGCGCTGTTTGCCACCATGACAGTTTTCACAAAGCTTTCCGTCACGGTAATCTTGTAATAAAGATGGCGTATTCGGCTTGCCCGAATGCACTGCATGACAACTTAAACAGCCGATTTTTTTAACTTCTACTTCTTCAATCTTAATCTGCTCATCTAGCTCAAGATTCATCGGATGTATGCCTTTTCTAGTCGCCTCGTCTTCATCTTTTGCATGTTGACGCTGATGGCAGCCGATACATAATTCTTCTGCATCTTTGATTTTATCAGGGTATAAAAAGCTATCAGCGGTTCCTTCGTGTACCGAGTGACAACTGGCACACTTAACTGTTTCAACTTTTTCTCCGCGAATCTCTACAGGCTCTTCCAAATCTACATTAACAGGATGGACACCTGCTTTTCTAGCCGCTTTTTCATCTTTAGGAGCTTGATGTTCGTGACAGTCAACACACAGCTCTTCCTTATCTTTGATGTTATCAGGGTATAACTCCGTGTTTGCTGTGCCTTCATGCACACTATGACAGCTCGCACACTGTACTGTTGTCACTTTCTCACCACGATTTTTCATTGGCTCTTCAGGTTTCACATGCACTGGGTGTATACCTGCCTTATGTGCGGCTTTTTTATCCTTTGCTGTTTGCGGCTTATGACAATCAACACATAATTTTTCTGTGTCAGAAATTTCATCAGCATATAAATCTGTGCCTACCGTGCCTTTGTGTACACTATGACAACTATCACACTGTACTTTTGTGACTTTTTCGCCGCGATTTTTCATCGGGTCTTCTGGTTTTACATTAATCGGGTGTACCCCCGCTTTATGCGCCCCTTTTTTGCCCACGGGGGCTTGTCGCTTATGGCAACTCGCACATAAAACACTGTTTTCATCACTTTGCGTCAGTAAGTTCTCTGTTTTTCCTTGATGCACTTGATGACAAGATTGGCAAACTATCGCCTCTTCCGTGCCTAATACTGCACCTCCCTCGATTAATGCTTTGGGTAAGCCTTTTTGTAAATGAGGATCATCAGTGGATAAGTGCTCTGATTTTTTAGTCGGTTTGTGCATTTTCACCCCTATTGGATGATTGACACCAAATTTTTCAGCATCTTCGCGCCCTGCATTAATAATCTTTGACTCATGGCAAGCTTCACATTGTTCACTGCCATAATCTGCGCCACGCAACCAAGCATTATGGTTTTCTGTATATAAAGTCGGCTGGGATTCATTATCATTATGCGGGGTATGACAACTGGTACACGTTAAGTCATTTTTATCGCTATGCGGGTAAAGCTCTGGAATCTCATCTTCACGTAATGGCTTTTTATAATAGGCATGTTTTTTCTCGTCAGGATCATATACCGTTGAATGTTGTTCACCAAAAGGAATTGCCTGTCTTGAATCCAAGACCGCACCGTGATGACAGCTATAGCACATATTTATAGCAGCCACAGGCAAGACGTTTTGGCTATCGCGTAGTTTTTTATTCTCGCCATCACTGCCCCAACTGTAATGACACATCACACAGTTTTTACGTGAAACTTCATCACTATTTTCAGGGAACTCTGCTAAGGCTTGATAAGTTAATTGTATTTTTTTAATTTGCTGCGCTTGGCTATCGACTACATATAAGTAGCCTGAAGGTGCATAATGTAAGCTAGTGGGGGTGGTAAATTTAAGTAGCTTGCCTTGGGTATCTTTTAATAGCCCTAAAAACCGTCCCTGTAAATAAAGGCTGATCGTACCTAAATAACTATCACTAATATATTGGTAACCCAATAAATCAAAAGTATTGCCATTCGGGCGATACATTTTATCCAGTGAAAGCTTGCCTGTTTGTGAGTAATAAAGTCCGTTGCGGTCAAATACTTGTACACGGGCATTGAGTACATCGACGATGCTTAAGTAATGATCTCTATCTTGAGCAATTTGGAAAGGGTATTGAAATTGCCCATTAACTTCACCGCGCTCGCCGATACATTTTATTTCCTTTGCCGTGGCTAGGTCTAAAATACAAAAGCGGTGCCAGCGTCTATCGCTGTAAATCAATTCATTATCGCGGATTAATAGTGCGACAGGTTCGGGCAGTGCGGCTTGTTTTGGTGTGACGGCTTCTGCTTTTACCGTTGTTTCTGCTGGTGCTGCTACTTTTATTACAGGTGCAAGCAGTGCTATATCACTGAGCCATTTGCCTTGTAAGTCAAAACGTCTGATACGGTGTTGTAGTGAATCAGCGATATAGAGTATGCCTTTATCGATAGCGATTGCCATTGCTCTATTAAAGCTGTGTTCGCTATTGCTGGTATTTATTTCGCGTATTTTTTCGCCTGTTTTTGAAAAAATCAGCACCCGTGAATTCATACCGTCTAGCACATATAGTTGCCCCTGTGCATCGCTTGCCATATCGGTGGGTTGATTATAATCAGCAACTAACTCGCTGATGTTTTTGGCGATAGGAATTTGTTGTGCGGCTAGTGTACTTGTAGCAGTGAGCAAGGCTAGTAAGATAAAGCTTGCTAGGCTGTAGACGTAACGCAGAGCGTTTGGGTATGCATTCCCACGCGGAGCGTGGGAACGAGGAAAGTATCTGGCTGAATTCATATAAGATTTCCTAATTAGCTCAATGTTTTGGCTAGATTGATAAAGGGATATTGATAACTTCTCATTATTGACATGTAGGCAGAATAAAAACAAAAGGCACACATTGTGCTAAAATCCAAAACATGAAATATTTCACATGGAACCATGATAAAAATCGTGAGCTTATTGAAGCTCGAAAAATATCTTTTGAACGAGTGGTACAGCATATACAAACACATGGGTACTTAGATATTATTCGTCATCCCAATGTACTGAAATACCCTCATCAAAAAATATTTATTTTAAATATTGAAGAGTATGCTTATCTTGTTCCTTTTGTTGAATCAGAAACGCACTTTTTTTTAAAAACAATTATCCCCAGCCGTAAAGCAACAAAAAAATATATTAAGGAAAGACTATGACCCATAATTTAAATACAGAAGAAAAAGAACTATTGGCTTCCTATGATAACGATGAGTGGGTTTCTATAGCGGACTCTGAAGAAAGTAGCCAATATAAATTAGCTGCAAAAAATACATTTAAAAAAAATAAAAGAGTTAATATTAGGATCTCGGAGCTTGACCTAGAATTATTGAAAGAAAAAGCTCTGATTGAAGGTTTGCCTTATCAAACTCTGATGTCTAGCGTACTACATAAATATGTAACAGGTAAAATAGCATAAACGTCCGTGCTGGCAATGGTGCGTGGAACGCACCCTACTCCTTAGCTATATACCTGCCCTCTCCAGCTATTTCAATAAATCTATAATACGTATCTTTTGATCTTCTTCTTTATAGCGCCCAAAGAATTGTGTGACTATATTGTTTTGGATCTTTGCGGCTTGGTACTTATCCGCGCCTAATATGGCTAAATCTAATAAAGCCTCTTTATCGATATGGCAAGCTTGGCAGTTTGGTCCTTTTTCCGTTAAAGGAGCGTGAATTAAGGCTCTGCGCTCAACTTTTTCGGGAGTCTTTTTTGCTTGCTGCCAAATGGCTTTTGTTTGTTTGGAAAATTCGCTATCTTTGCGTAAATTCACCGCTTGTTGTTGGTAATAAGGGGTAATTTTTAAAAAGGTATTTTTCGGCTTTTCTGCTGCAAGTATCGCTGCTTTGTCTTTTTTATCTAGCTTAATCGTTTGTCTAAATAATCCAGTACTAGCCGCAACCACTGAGCCATCACGGGTATCTTGCCATTGGTAATTTAATGGTACATTTTCAGGGCGAAAGTGGCAGGTTTCACAGGCGATATACTGCGTGTGCATATTCATAAAAGTACGGCTACGCACACTTTTGGTATGCGGCGGCGATAAATGGCAGGTGGTACAAAAACTATTGCCTAAAGAATCATCTTCTGCAGTACGTTTATGAAAAGGTGGGACTTCTAACTCGCCCCGTCGCTCTATTTTCTTATATTCATCTACCGTTTTAAGTGATTTTTGTAATTGCTCTTCGGTCGGTTCTGTTTGCTTTAAGGTTTGCAAATATAAACCTTCAGCAGCAAGCAAAGCACTAAAACTGCTTAATATCATAAAGACTAATGCGCGGCTATACATACTAAGCTCCTGAGTTATTTGAGTCATTATCGGGTTTAGTTGGTTTTTCATCCACTTTCACTGTCTTTTCTATTGCTGGTTTATCCGCTTTTTCATCTGCTGCTGGCACGCTCTTTTCTGGCTCTTTAGGCGCAGTTGCAGGCTCTACTTTAGCGGCACCATCATCGCTTTTCTTTTCAGGGATTACTGTTGCTGGCTTAGCTCTAGGCTTTGCTGGCTTTTTAGCGGCGGCTTTTTTACGCTTAGGTTTACGCCCGATCATCACTTGCTCAAAACGAGTTCCGCCGACAATAGGAATAATCTTTTTAGTATTACGGTATAGCAACCACCAAATCAGACTCGCGATTGCAAAAAACAGCCCTACCAATATAAACGGGCCACTTGCCCAGAACCATTTAGAATCCGCTAAAGTCGGTAATAGTTTGGGCTGATCTATGTTTTTTATGCCTAATAAGGATACATCATGCATATCCGTTAAGGTAAAGCCTTCATTACCAGGTTTTTTAGTATAACCATGACAATTGGATTGACCACAAGATTCAGCTAAATTATCAGGATGCGAAGCTGATTTAGGGTCGGTATAAGAACGTATTTCATGTTTCCAGCCATCAGGCGAATGACAGTCTATACAAGACGCACCATAATCAGAGC
>WTCM01000241.1 GCA_013138595.1 Methyloprofundus sp.
ATTAAACAAAAGCTTACCTTGTAGGCTGGGTTAGATTTGCAAGCGTAGCGCGGCAAACGTAACCCAGCATTTTACTCACATCCAAAAATGCTGGGTTACGCTTTTATTGCTACGCAAAAAAAAGCTACGCCCAGCCTACGGTGTAACACCTTGTATATTATAATTATATCTCTTAACTTAATGGCAGTGAGCCTCTTGGCGTGGGAACGAAAAAAAATTAAAAAGGAAAAGATAAACATGCAAGTTATTATTAGCAATCTCCCGCCAGCAACAACGAAAGTAATGTTGCTGAAAGAATTACAAGAACGCAATATTCAAATTGTTGATTTAGAATTTGAAAAATCAGGTGACCCCGATAAAGTAAGCGTTATTGTCTCCTTAGATACAGGACATGCGGGTGCAACTGCTTTAGAAAAACGGGTTAATGGAAAATACTGGAAGGGTCGCTTATTAAAAGCTTACGCCTTGCAAGATTTTAAATAGATATAAACATATAAAACATAAAACGATGAGTAAAAAATATTTAGTAATCGGTGGCGTTGCAGGTGGCGCATCGGCAGCGGCCAGATTAAGACGCTTAGGCGAAGACGATCAAATTATCATGTTTGAAAAAGGGCCTAATGTATCATTTTCAAACTGTTGCTTGCCTTATCATTTAAGCGGTCAAATAAAAAAAGCAGAAGACTTAGTCTTAATGGATCCTGTTAAATTTAGTGGTCAATACAATATTGATGCACGGACTAATAATGAAGTGTTATCCATAGACCGAGAAAATAAATCCCTTGAAATCAAGGATCTGCTCAGTGGTAAAACCTATACAGAATCTTACGATAAATTGATTTTATCGCCTGGAGCGCATCCCATTGTTCCCCCGATTCCGGGGATTGAAAAAGTGAATGTGTTTAGCATCAGAAACGTGGTGGATATTGATAAACTCAAAAAATTTATTGATAAGGTCAATCCTTCCAGAGTCACTGTGATTGGCGGTGGCTTTATTGGTATCGAAGTGATGGAAAACCTTGTTGAAGCAGGGCATAAGGTTTCTTTAGTTGAAGCCTTACCACAAGTGCTTGCCCAATTTGATGAAGAAATGGTGCAGATTCTACACAAAGAAATCATGGATCATGGCGTTGAATTGATTGTCGGCGATAAAGTGACTTCTTTTGATACGGACAAGGTCATATTGGAATCAGGCAAAGAAATTATTTCTGAAGTGGTCGTTATGTCCATAGGGGTATTGCCTGAAACTAAACTCGCCAAGCAAGCGGGATTAGAACTGGGAAAAACAGGTGCGATAAAAGTCGACCCTAACTTTTTAACCAATGACCCTAATATTTATGCCGTGGGGGATGCGATTGAAGTATACAACATTTTAACGCAGAGCAACTTTAAGCTATCGCTTGCAGGTCCGGCACTTAAACAAGCGCGTTCCGTTGCAGACCATATACACGGTAAAGTGGTTAATAATACAGGCTATATCGGCTCTTCAGTGGTTAAGGTTTTTAACTATAATGCCGCAGCAACGGGCTTAAATGAAAAAGCTTTAGCGGCTCTTAATATCGACTATGGCTGGGCGCAAATTATTCCTAAAGATAAAGTCGGTATCATGCCTGATGCAGAAGAGCTAGGCTTTAAAGTCATCTTTGAAAAACCTACTGGTCGAGTATTAGGTGCGCAAGCGATTGGGCATGGCAATGTCGATAAACGTGTAGATGTGATTGCAACTGCAATTAAATTTGGTGCAACGGTTGAACACCTCCGTGATTTAGAATTATGTTACGCCCCACCCTTTGGGACGGGTAAAGATGCGGTCAATTTTGCGGGTTATGTCGCTTCCAATTTACTGCATGGTGCATTTAAGCAAGTGTCGATGAGTGAGGTTCGGGGGCTGGTTGAGCAAGGCGCTTATATTCTTGATGTGCGCGAAATGCCTGAATATGAGCTGGGGCATATTAAAAAGGCAAATATTATTCCTTTGTCTCAACTGCGTGATCGCATTGAAGAAATCCCTAGAGGTGTTCCGATTTATGTGCATTGTCGTTCGGGGCAACGCTCATACAATGCGGTATTAACACTGCAAGCTAAAGGTTACACTCAGGTATTTAATATTTCAGGTGGCTTTTTAGGCGTGTGTTGTTATGAGTATTTTAATGATAAGACTTTGGGTAGAGAGCCTATTGTTTCAGACTATGACTTGAATGAGCATTTGCCAAAATAGTGGTGTTATATCTAGCCAATATTTTCACAGCCTCATATCATGGCAACAAAGTTAAACGAAATGAATAAATGAACGAAATATTTGAAATAGTTTTTAACCTCTCTTTGCTTAGTTTTATCGTCGGTAGCATGGTGGTATTGGGGCTCAATTTAACAATAGCACAAATAATTACCCCCTTTAAACAGGTCAAAATAGTGATCATGGCGATTATCACTAATTTTGTTATTATTCCGCTTTTTGCGTTTGGTTTAGTCTCGGTACTCGCTGTGCCCGAGGGTGTAAAAATAGGTATCATTCTTCTCTCTTTAAGCGGTGGCGCGCCTTTTATTCCAATGATCGTTGCAGTAGCAAAGGGTCATGTCGCTAGTTCGGTGGGCTTGATGATATTGCTATTGCTAATCAGTATTTTTTTTATACCGATTGCAGTGCCTATCGTACTCGCTGGTACAGAGGTAAGCTCATGGGAGCTTATTAAATCCTTAGTCTCTATGATGTTGCTACCTTTAGTACTTGCCCTTTTTATCCGAGCGCGTTATCCAGTTTTTGCCGCAACGATACAAGCTTATATTGCTAAATTAACCAATATTTCTGTCTTACTGATGGTCGTGGCTGTGCTATTTCTCTATACAGAAACGATTATTAGCAATGCCAATACCTTGCCTATTATTAGCTTATTTTTTATAGGCGCAATGCTTATTGGCTACGTATCAGGCGGAAGAAATAGACATGCCCGTATTATTTTAGCGATAGGGACTGGTTTACGTAATCCGCCCATTGCCATTTTAGTCGCACACCAGAGCTTTCAAGCCGAGCCTATGGCGGCATTAGTTCCCTTAGAAGCAGCGATTATTGGGCTCTCTATTTTGCTACCACTAGCCATTATTTCAAAAAAAAATCGCCGTGATGAGCCTGCATAGAATTGACAACACTCACATTAACTCTATTAACAACCCATGCCCCATTCACTCGACTTAAAAATAAATCCCCCCTTACAAATGCTCATTAGCATTGTATTAATCTATGTGACTGCAAACACGCTACCTGTATCAGCCACATTACTTGAGAATCAATGGCTGCTAGGGAGTATTTTTCTGTCTATTGGTCTGTTTTTTAACTTCGCTGGCGGCACTTCGTTTCGCTTGGCTAAAACAACAGGAAATCCGAATAGACCTGAACTTGCCGCATCATTAGTCACGTCGGGTATTTATCGGATTAGCCGCAACCCTATGTATGTGGGCTTAATTTTTTTACTGCTCGCATGGGCAACATGGCTGGGTAGTTTTTTTAGTCTTGCTATTATTGCTGCTTTTCAACAAACTATGACTCGCTTTCAAATTATCCCCGAAGAAAAAGCTTTAGCTCATCGCTTTAACGAAAAATTTCACGATTATAGGCAGCAAGTACGCCGTTGGTTATAGTAAAAGAACGTAAAAATTACTTTACTCACGCTTTTACAGTAGACAATAAGCCACGATGACACTCTCTATCACAGCAAAAGAGTCGATAAAAACAGCGTTGGCAATGACTATTGCCTATGGAATTGCTTTAGCGATGGATTGGGGAACGCCCATGTGGGCTGGTTTTTCGGTTGCATTTGTCAGCCTATCAACGAGCGGACAGTCTTTTAACAAATCGGCAATGCGACTGCTAGGGACTGTCGTAGCAGGTATCGCCTCTTTAATTCTGATTGCCTTATTTCCTCAGGATCGCTGGTTGTTTATACTTGCCCTGTCGCTTTATGTTGGCTTTTGTACCTATATGATGGGGGCTGCTAAATATCAATATTTTTGGTTTGTCTGTGGTTATGTCTGCATTATTGTTGCTTTAGAGGCTGGCCCTAATCCCGTTAGTGCTTTTCATCTTGCGACCTTACGCGTTCAGGAAACAGGGTTGGGTATTCTGGTTTATAGTGTCGTGACTGCCTTACTATGGCATAAAAGCAGTGCCGATGATTTTAATACGCTAGTTATCCAACTCAACTCCACACAGCAGCAGCTATACCGTCACTACTTTAATTTATTAAATGGGCGGGGGCATCTTGCTGACGCGCAAGATTTAATAATTCAAAGTCATCAACAACAACTCCAGTTTAAGGCATTACTTGATGCGGTAGAAACGGATAGTTATGAAGTCAGTCAGCAGCATTGGCTGTGGCAGAGCTATCAAAACCAAATGCTTGAGTTGAGTACAACATTAGAGAGCTGGCATAGTGATTTTTTAACGATGCCACCGCTTGATAACAGTCGATTTTTACTTAATTTAAAAGCGTTTGATCAAGAATTAGAGCAACGCTTTGTACAGATCCAACAAATGCTAAAAGGTCATGCCCCTAAATATCAAGCTCAATCTATTCAGCTTGAACTAGACAAAAACGCGCTAAAAAGCCTTTCTCATTTTCAGCAAGCCGCATTACTCGCCATGCAAACAAACTTACTTAAATTAGAGCAAGTGACTCAAGTACTGCATCAGAACATTGCTGATATTAAAGGCTTTAATCAGAAAAATCGAGTGCCTACTCCTAAAAACCAGCCGCCTAAAACTGCTTTTACCTTTGATATAGAGCGTCTAGCAAGCATCGTACAAGTGATGGCAACATTATGGCTCTCCTTTCTTGCTTTTATCTATATCACTGATTTACCAGGGAGTATCTTTTTTGTCGTTGTGACTGGCGTTATTGGTATGGCTTTAGCGGCAAACCCCAATCTGCCCGTTTCATCTATGTTTATGCCCTTTGCTAATAGCACGCTATTTTGTAGCATTATCTATGCGATTATTATGCCGCAATTGTCGAGTTTTTTCGGCTTGGGCATTATGATTTTTATCGTTACTTTTGTTATTTGCTATGTCTATTCCGCTCCACAGCAAAGTATGGGCAGAGCCGCTGGCTTATCTGTTTTTGTGACCATGATAAGTATTGATAATCAACAAAGCTATCATATCCTAAGTGTTTTCAATACCGCACTGGTGTTTGTGGAAATGTTTATTATTTTAGTCATTACTTCCTATATCCCTTTCTCTTCACGCCCTGATAAAGCGTTTACACGCCTATTGAAACGTTTTTTTCGTAGCAGTGAATATTTAATTGCAGATTTATCTAGCAAACAACAGACCCCGCTTTCTTTTTGGGAAAAACAACGTAAGGCTTTCCACCGTCAAGAGCTTAAAACGCTGCCGAATAAAATAAAAAAGCGGAGTCAGCTGATTAATACCCGTGTATTTACCAGTGCCTCAAAAATACAAATACAAGCTACTTGCGATCACTTGCAATTACTTAATATTCGTTTACAAGCATTACTTGAAGCCGATGCAAAGCCTCAAGCAACACTTCTGCTAAAGGCGTTATCTGTGGATAGTCAGAATTGGAGTGAGTGCCTATTGCAAGCCTTACAATGTTTGGAAGCGCATTTAGTTATCGACAATCTCAAGTCTCAATTAAATGCAATAACAGCTGATATGGAAGCACAGATACAAAACGAGATAGAGAGTAGCCCGTTAAGTGATAGGGATAGAGAAAATTTTTATCACTTACTGGGAGCCTATCATGGTGTATCCAGCGCCTTACTTAACTATTCAGAAAATGCGCAAGGCATTAACTGGGTTGAATGGCAAGAAGCTAAGTTTTAAGCATAAATAGAGACTCATATGAACCAAATGCCTTATGAATTTGCAATCGCAGGGGTTTATTTCCCACCGCTCTTAATTGCGACCCTACTTGGCTTTTTTGCGGCTTTAGCGACAGCTCATTTACTCAATCGGTATCGACTCGCAAAATATTTTTTTTATCCACAACTGGTGTTTCTGGAGATGGTTATTATTTATACCGTCTTATTTGGAACTTTTGTTATTAAGGGCTAAACCATGACACGCTATTTAAAATACCTACCAACAATATTTATGACTTGCTGTGCCATTGCGGCAGTATCATTTAAATATTGGGACTATATCACTAACCCGTGGACACGCAATGGACAGGTGATGTCTTACGTCATCCAAGTGACACCACGTGTCACAGGACCAATTATTAACCTGCCCATCAAAGACAATCAACTAGTTAAGGCAGGTGACTTATTATTTGAAATTGACCCAAGTACCTTTATAGCAAGCTTGGATCAGGCACAAGCAAATTATGACCAAACCCTAGACGATCTTGTCGCCTTAGAAAAACAAGTTGAAGCCGCTAAAGCCAGTGTTGCTCAGTTTCAATCCTCAATTACTGAGGCAGAGTCGAAACTAGAAGCAACTCATTCTCAACTAATAGAAGCAAAAACTAAATTTCAACGTAACCGTGTTCTAGTGGCTCAAGGCACTATTTCCAAACAACATTTTGACGACTTAAAGATGCAGTATGAAGTTGCGAGTGCCAATAAAAACCAATCTCGTGCCGCTCTGCTCATGGCAAAAAGTGCATTCTTACAATCTCAAGCAAATCTTGCTCAGGCTCAAGCCAACTTAGGCGCGTCAGGCGTAAAAAATGCGCGTTTACGTGCGGCAAAAGCACTGGTTGAACAAGCACAATTGAAGCTAAAATTTACCCATGTTCTAGCTTCGGTGGATAGTTATGTGACTAACTTGAGTCTGCAATTGGGCAGTCAAGCAGTGGCTAACCAACCCGCACTCGCACTGGTTGATGCGAATAATTTTTGGGTTTATGCTTATTTCCGCGAAACATTAGTAGGCAATATGCGGGCAGGAGATTCAGCACTGGTCACTTTGATGGGATACCCCAATACGCCAATCAGCGGCAAGGTCAATAGTCTAGGTAGAGGAATCGCTCAAGCGGATGGTAGTACAGGTTATAATTTGTTACCTAATGTCAATCCCACTTTTGAATGGATTCGATTAGCCCAGCGTATTCCAGTCAGAATACAGCTTGATAAATTACCAGAGGGTGTGGAATTAAGAATTGGGACAACTGCATCGGTGTTGGTGATGACAGCTAAATAAGAGGTTAGCAAC
>WTCM01000251.1 GCA_013138595.1 Methyloprofundus sp.
TCGTCCCTTAATAACTAGTGAGATAAAACATGACTGAACCCGCTATTTTATTTTCTGAAGCCAAGGAAGTGATTCCTGGTGGCGTAAATTCTCCTGTCCGCTCTTTTGGTAGTGTAGGCGGAACTCCCGTTTATATAGACCATGCAAAAGGCGCTTATCTATATGATTCTGAAAATAAAAAATATATAGATTATGTTGGCTCGTGGGGACCTATGATTGCGGGTCATGCACATCCTGATGTCTTAGAGGCTGTCAATAAAGCTGCCGCAAAAGGTCTCAGTTTTGGCGCACCCACAGAAATAGAAACCTTAATGGCGCGCAAAATTTGTAAGCTAGTGCCTTCGATTGAACAAGTTCGCATGGTCAGCTCAGGTACAGAAGCGACTATGAGTGCGATTCGACTGGCGCGGGGTTATACAGGGCGTAATAAAATCGTTAAATTTGAAGGCTGTTATCATGGGCATTCAGATTCTTTATTAGTTAAAGCGGGTTCAGGCGCATTAACACTGGGTGTGCCTAGTTCATTAGGAGTGCCTGATGCGGTTGCTGCTGATACTATTACGCTCACTTACAATGATATTGAATCGGTTAAGCAAGCCTTTGCTGAAATAGGCTCAGAAATTGCCGCCATTATTGTCGAGCCTGTGGCAGGTAATATGAACTGTATTCTACCTGTAGAAGGATTTTTACAAGGTTTACGTGATGTGTGTGACCAATACGAAAGTGTCTTGATTTTTGATGAAGTGATGACAGGTTTTCGGGTGGATAAGCATTGTGCACAAGGGCTGTATAATATTAAGCCAGATTTAACCACGCTAGGAAAAGTGATCGGCGGCGGAATGCCTGTCGGCGCATTTGGTGGCGCACATAAAATTATGTCGGCACTCGCTCCTGTCGGTGGTGTTTATCAAGCGGGGACTTTATCAGGCAACCCAGTGGCTATGGCTGCGGGTTATAAAACTTTAGAGCTTATTTCCGCGTCTAATTTTCATACAGAACTTGCGGCAAAAACTAAGGCATTAGCCGAAGGCATACAGGCAAAAGCGATTGCTGCTAATATCGGTATGTCTATTAATGTCGTCGGTGGTATGTTCGGCTTATTTTTTACTCAAGAGGATCATATCAATAGCTTTGAGCAGGTGATGCAATGCGACCAAGAGTTATTTAAACAGTTCTTTCATGGCATGTTAAAAGAAGGCATTTACCTCGCGCCTTCTGCTTTTGAAGCAGGCTTTGTTTCATCCGCACATACTGATGCTGATATAACTGCCACAATAGCCGCTGCAGAGCGCGTTTTCAGCCAACTATAAAAAAGAAACCTCTTAGGGTGAGTTAAACGCTCACCCTACTCGTTATGCCTACTTATTTACCCCCTACACAAGACCTATACAAGCGCTTTTCAGAGGCGGAAGGTGACGTTATCCGTCATGCGCTTGCCTTGGTTGAAAGTCGCCATGATCACCATGACTCTAGCCGTCCGCATGGCGCTGATGTCGCCTTAAATCTGTTATCACTGAATGTTGATATAGAAACGATATTGGCAGGCATTCTCAGTGATTCTCGATTATCGGATTATCCCATAGAGCCTGAGTTTGGCCCTTTTGTTGCAGGCTTAGTCGATAATGTTAAAGAGCTTAATGCGCTTAATATCTATTCCCAAAATATCGCCACGAAATCGGCACAAGTTGAAATATTACGCCGTATGCTGTTATCGACAGCAGGGGATATTCGTGCTTTATTAATTAAATTAGCCTTCCGCTTGGCGCGTTTAAAAGCACTTGCAAACGAAGAGCCAGAAATTCGTCGATTTATTGCCCAAGAAACCCTAGATTTATATGCGCCTATTGCCAATCGCTTAGGTATTGGTCAATTAAAATGGACCTTAGAGGACTATGCCTTTCGTTACTTAGAGCCTGAACACTATATTTCTGTTGCAAAAGCATTAGAAGGCAAACGCGTACAGCGTGAAGAAAGTATTACTAACTTCATTATCCAATTAAAAAATCGACTGGCTGAAACAGGTATTAAAGTCGATATCAAAGGTCGCCCTAAACACATTTACAGCATCTGGCAAAAAATGCAGCGCAAGCAATTGCCCATAGATGAACTTTATGATTTACTCGCAGTGCGTGTCGTCGTAGAAACCACCGCTGAGTGTTATGAGGTGTTAGGTAGAGTGCATGAACATTGGATGCTCATTCCCAAAGAATTTGATGATTATATCGGTGAACCCAAAAGCAATGGCTATCAATCATTGCATACGGTTATTTTAGATGCAGGGAATCACCGTATAGAAGTACAAATACGTACCCAAGCAATGCATGAATTTGCAGAGCTAGGGGTGGCTGCTCATTGGCGTTATAAAGAAGGCAGTAAACAAGATCAAGCGACTGAAAAAAGTATCGCCTCTTTACGCCAGTTATTAAATGAAAAAGATGGGGATGCCTTACTCGCCAGTTTTCGTACTGAATTATTTGCTGATAGAGTTTATGTGCTGACCCCAGCAGGCGAACTCATTGATTTAGTCAAAGGTGCAACACCCTTAGATTTTGCCTATGCCATACATACTGACGTAGGGCATCGTTGTCGTGGTGCGAAGGTGAATGGTTGTATTGTGCCGTTAACACATATCTTGCAAACAGGTGAGCAAGTTGAAGTGTTAACCGTTAATGAAGCGATTCCCAATGCAAACTGGGCAGATCCGAATTTAGCGTATTTAAAAAGCCCGCGTTCAATGAATAAAGTAAAAGCGTGGTTAAAGCTACAAGCAGAAGAAGAGCACAGCCTAGTCGGGCAGAAAATTTTAGATCAAGCCGTACAACGAGCAAAACCTAAAGAAGGGTATTTAAACAAGCTTATTCAGCATTTTAAGTTGCCTGACCGTAGTAAGCTATGGATTGCTTTAGGGCGTAATGGGATTAATAATACCCAGCTAGATTATGCGCTGAAA
>WTCM01000249.1 GCA_013138595.1 Methyloprofundus sp.
CCAATAATTCTAGTTTGATGCGTAATTCTTTAACAAAAGCATCGTCCGCGCTGGCGTGAGAAATAAAGATATGTTCTGACATGCTGCAAGCCTTGGTAGTCGGTGAGCGGACTATTATAGTTTAATCAGGGCTGAGGCTAACATTTTTATGAGTCGCTGAATGTTGGGAGGTCAGGCTTTGCCTGACTGTGGTCAAGCAGTACTGACGGGTAAATCTGGGCGGATCATAAGGTGCATGGAATGCACCCTACGGGGTTAAATCTGCTGTCTTGTGTTTATATAGAGATACTTAATATATAAGGTGCGGATTTATCTGCACTGTGCGGCTAAAGCCACACCTACGAATAATGCCCGCATATCTTATGCTGGTGGAAAGGTACGCGGTGCGATACCCTACAAAGCTTGAATTTCAGTGTGATCTAACCAATCGGTAAAGAATTTGAACGGTGCGGTTTTGCGCCTTCTTTGCCTTTACTGGCGTAGGTAGAGCCTAATTTATTATCCAACCAAACAATCGCACCTGTTGGACAGCGTTCTATAGGCGTACGATCTACTTCTATATCCTGATATTTGGCATAATCAATCACTGCAAGATTATTTTTAATTTCAATTAATCCTGTAGGCGCGTCAACCACGCAACGCTCACAGGCGGTACAGGCAACTTCGCATTCTTGTTCGGCGGTATCGCCTTCATCTAAACTTTTACAAGCGACATAGAGCTTTTGGCTGACAGGCATTAATGAGAATAAATCTTTAGGGCAAACCACGATACAGTCATTACATGCGGTACATTTATCTTCGATAACAATAGGCAAGCCGTATTCATTCATATAAATCGCATCGAAATCACACACATCGGCACAATCGGCAAGCCCTAAACAGCCCCAGCTACAGCCTTTTCCGCCGCCTGACACGACCGAGGCCGCTTGGCAGGATTTTAAACCATCATATTTAGCGCGCGTATAGGCAACATGAGTACCGCCTGCACAGGCTAAACGTGCCACGACTTTTTCATGATCACCCATGCCTATGCCTAAAAAAGCCGCAATATCTGCATTGCCTTCGGGTGTATTGACGGTACAAGCGGATGGATTTTTTGTTCCTTCACCCACGGCTTCGGCAAAGGGGCGGCAACCCGGTGTGCCGCAAGCTCCACATTGTGCTTGTGGTAGCATTTCATCCACTTCTTCTATGCGTGGATCTTCAAAAACAAATAGTTTTTTATTGGCAATAGCTAAAATAATGGCGAGCACAGCGCCAAGAGCTACCATAAAGAGAGCGGCGGAGACTATCGTTGCAAGCATGGTGGTTTAATAATTTGAGGTGTCATTCCAGTCCTTGGAGTGTGAGGTTGGTATTTAAAGAGGATTTTCTGATAATAATTTTACAACGTATTACATGAAGAAAAAATAACTTTTAATATAAGGATTCTATATTGTTTAGAGCTGAACTCTATCATTATAATAAATTTTCATCTTGACATATACAGTTAACACAAAAAGTTGAGAAAATTTTTGATATTAGAGATAATACTGACAATCTGATAAAATAATGGTTTTTGCGTATATGAATGAAACAATGGAGCAGGGTGTAGAGCTAATGTTCACGGGAATGGGGATTGTTTTCTTATTCTTAGTTATGTTAATTGGCGCGGTCAAGCTAATGGCTTACCTAGTCACAACTTTTCTCCCCGAAGCAGAGCCTGCTCAAAGCACGGCGAGTTCAGCAGCTACTACGAATACAGTGACACCTGTGATAGCGGCAGCGATTACGGCAGCCGTTCATCAGCATAGAGCAATCCGCAAGTAACTTTCAACTGATTCTTTTTTGCCCAAAAAGCACGCTTTCAAATTCTTACTCAAAAGGCAAAGAATTCACAGCATAAAGACATCCTAGGAATAACAATGACACAGAACAATAAGCCAGTCGGCATCACGGAAGTCGTCTTACGAGATGCGCATCAATCTATTTTAGCAACCCGTTTACGCATAGAAGATATGCTGCCTATCTGCGAAAAATTAGATCAAATTGGCTATTGGTCAATTGAATCTTGGGGCGGAGCAACCTTTGATTCTTGTATACGTTATCTAGGTGAAGACCCTTGGGAAAGACTGCGTTTATTAAAGGCAGCCATGCCCAATACGCCGCAGCAAATGCTATTTCGTGGACAAAATATTCTAGGCTACCGTCATTATGCCGATGATGTGGTGGATAAATTTGTTGAGCGTTGTGTGGTCAATGGTATCGACGTATTCCGTATTTTTGATGCGATGAATGATATGCGTAATATCGACCATGCAGTCAAAGCGGTGTTAAATACCGATGCGCATGCACAAGGCACGATCTCTTATACTTTAAGCCCAGTACACACGGCTGAAAAGTGGATAGAGCAGGGTAAGCAAATTGAAGATATGGGTGCACACTCTATCTGTATTAAAGATATGGCGGGTTTGCTCACGCCTTATGTGGCTTATGACCTTGTGTCTCAGCTTAAAGCAGCCGTGGATATTCCTATTCATTTGCATTGCCATGCAACCACGGGTTTAAGTGTTGCGACTTTAATTAAAGCAATTGAAGCGGGTGTGGATAATGTCGATACGGCAATTTCTTCACTGAGCATGACTTATGGACATAGCCCCACAGAAACATTAGTAGCAAGCTTGGAAGGTCAGCCACGCGATACAGGCTTAAAATTAGAAAAATTTGCCGATATTGCGACTTACTTTCGCGGTGTACGTAGCAAATATGCGGAACATGAAGGTAGCTTAAAAGGCGTAGATGGGCGTATTCTATTAGCGCAAGTGCCAGGCGGCATGTTGACTAATATGGAAAGCCAGCTTAAAAAACAAGGCGCGGCGGATAAGTTTGACGAAGTTTTGTTAGAAATCCCTCGCGTACGTGAAGATTTAGGTTTTTTACCGTTAGTGACACCGACTTCCCAAATTGTTGGCACACAAGCGGTATTAAATGTGATGACAGGCGAGCGTTATAAGTCCATGAGTAAAGAAACGGCGGGCGTTTTAAAAGGCGAATATGGTAAAACACCTGCGCCTGTGAATGCAGAATTACAAGCCCGTGCTTTAGAAAGTGGTGGCGAAGTGATTACTTGCCGTCCTGCGGATTTAATTGAAGCTGAAATGGATGCTTTGGTTGCTGAAGTAGAGAAAAAGGCAAAAGAAGAAGGCGTGACTTTAGCAGACAATGTAGAAGAAGACGCGCTGATTAATGGTTTGTTTGTGCAAGTCGGCTGGAAGTTTATCGCTAATCGCGGTAATCCTGATGCTTTTGAACCTGCGCCAAACCCAGAAGCATTTGCAGCGGCACAAGCGCCTAAAACAGCAGTGGAAAGTTATACGGTTAATGTGAATGGGCAGAATTTTGATGTGGCTGTCGGCCCTGGCGGCGAAAATTTATCGATTGCTAATGCGGCTCCACAAGCAGCAGCACCTGTTGCTACCTCTAGTGGTGCAGTG
>WTCM01000204.1 GCA_013138595.1 Methyloprofundus sp.
AAAACAAGAGTAGCTTCCTTTTTACAAGACTCTTTACCTACGACGAAGGAAAAGCGGGAGTTGTTGTCGCGTTTCTTGCCATTCTTGAGCTCAGCAAAGCAGAGCTTATCGAAATTATCCAAGCAGAGCCTTTTGCAGAGCTCCGAGTCCGAGCAAGATAAATTTATTGCTCGCCTTGAGCTTGACCTGCCTGAGGAATCAACAACGCTGAGCTTAGAAACAGAAACAGAAACAGAAACAGAAACAGAAACAGAAACAGAAACAGAAACAGAAACAGAAACAGTTGAGGCTGTTGCAACAGAGGTCCCGCTCGTTGTTGCACAGTTCAAAAAGCCTAGGCGTAATAAGCTGGTAGAAGAGCAACAAAAAGTAGCTGAACTTTTAGAGCAAGTCACTGATTTAAAAGAGCAGTTACAGTTGATCACAGAACAAGCTAATCAGCCCTCCATTTCTGCGCTCATTGAGCCTGCTGCGCTGCCTGTCACACTAGAACTAGCAAGTACTGAAGAGGGAGCGGCTGATCTTACCGAGAAAGCGGAACCGCCCTTAATTGAGTCTGAGTCTATTCCAGTCGTCCCCATTAATGCTAACGCAAAACTCAAACGCATTATTGAAGCACTTTTATTTGCCGCAGAACAGCCGATGACAGTTAAACAGCTCCATGCCATTTTTCCTGAAGTAGAAGCCCCTAAACAACAGCAAATCCAACAAGCCGTTGACGCTTTACAGTATGATTATAAAGATCAAGGGATAAGCTTGCATAAAGTAGCTAGCGGCTATCGTTACCAAATACAGCTAGATATGGCGACTTGGGTGGCGCGATTATTTGCTGAAAAGCCGCCTAAATATTCCCGTGCATTATTAGAAACGATTGCCATTATTGCCTATCAGCAGCCTGTAACTCGTGGAGATATAGAAGAAATACGTGGTGTAAGCGTCAGTTCCAATATGATTAAAACCTTATTAGAGCGTGAGTGGATTAATGTATTAGGGCATAAAGAAGTACCCGGTAGACCCGCTTTATACGGGACGACGAAACAATTTTTAGATTATTTTAATTTAGACACTTTAGAGGGCATGCCGCCATTAGAAGAATTACAGGCCTTAGCTTTAGAAGGCGAATTAGAGGTATAGCGAATGTGGGATGAAATTTTTATGATTCTGCTCTTTTCAGCAGGTTTTTTGTATTGGCAAAGTAGCCAGAAAGTAAAAGAAATCGCATGGACGGCGACGGTTAATTACTGTGAAAATATGGAAATACAAATGCTAGATGGCTATATTGCCTTTCAGTCACTGTCTATAAAACGAGATGGTGCTGAGCGATTACATCTAGCGCGTATCTATCAGTTTGAATTCTCCTCTACAGGAGCCGAGCGATATAATGGCAAAATTTATATGCTTGGGCGGCGAGTACAGTCTATCCAGTTGGATCCGCATCGAGTGTAGAGCTGTAAGATATCGCACCGCGTACCCTCATGCAGGCGAAAGGGTACGCGGTGCGATACCCTACGCAACCCGTGTTAAGTCGCCTAAAGAGATACTGCACTGTGCAGCCTACCGCAGCGATGAATAATGCCGCCATCATCAATTACTCAATAAATCCACTATGTTACGCCTAAGCAATTTCAAACTCCCTTTAGATCATACCGATGCAGAGCTACGCGCGCTCATTATCGAAAAATTAGCCATACAAGACCATGAGTTATTGAGTTACAACGTTTATAAGCGTAGCTATGATGCCCGTCAAAAAAGAAATATCTTTTTTATTTATAGCCTAGATGTTGATACGAGTAAAAATACATTTTTATTAAAGCAGTTTATAGGCGATGCACAAGTCAAAGCGCGCCCTGATGATGATTATCAATTTGTGGCTCAAGCGCCCGAAAATTTGACAGAGCGTCCTATTATTGTGGGAATGGGACCTTGTGGTTTATTTGTCGGTTTAATTCTAGCGCAAATGGGCTTTAAACCGATTATTTTAGAGCGTGGTAAAGCAGTACGTGAGCGTACAGTGGATACCTTTGGCTTATGGCGTAAAAGAAAGCTGAATACCGAATCAAATGTACAATTTGGTGAAGGTGGTGCCGGGACGTTTTCAGATGGAAAGCTTTATACGCAAATCAAAGATCCACAACACCACGGGCGTAAAGTGTTACGAGAATTTGTGAAAGCAGGCGCGCCAGAAGAAATTTTATATTTAAGTAAGCCGCATATAGGTACCTTTAAACTGGTCACGATGGTCGAAAAAATGCGCGCGAATATAGAAGCATTAGGCGGTGAGATTCGTTTTGAACAACGCGTCGATGAGCTACTGATTGAAAAAGGGCAGGTTCAAGCGGTTCGTTTAGCAAATGGTGAAATCTTAAAAAGTCAGCATATTGTTTTTGCCATTGGGCATAGCGCTCGTGATACGTTCAAAATGTTATTTGATAAAGGGGTTTACATAGAGGCAAAGCCTTTTTCCATTGGCTTTAGAATAGAGCATCCACAATTATTGATTGATCAATGTCGCTTTGGTGATTATGCAGGTAATGACTTATTAGGATCAGCGGATTATAAATTGGTGCACCACTGTAAAAATGGGCGTTCCGTATATAGCTTTTGTATGTGCCCTGGTGGCACAGTGGTGGCTTCAATGTCTAAGGAAGGGCAGGTAGTGACCAATGGTATGAGCCAATATTCACGCAATGAGCGCAATGCGAATAGTGCGATTGTGGTCGGTATAGAGCCTGAAAAAGATTACCCGGAACACACTTTAGCGGGCTTGGATTTACAAGAAAAACTGGAGCAATATGCCTTTGTTTTAGGCGGTGAAAACTATAATGCACCTGTACAATTAGTGGGTGACTTTTTGGTGAATAAGGCCAGTACAGCATTAGGTAAAGTGGAGCCCTCTTATAAACCAGGTGTGACATTAACGAATTTAAGCGGAAGTTTGCCCTGTTATGCCGTTGAGGCAATCAGAGAAGCAATTCCAGCTTTTGATAAAAAATTACGCGGCTTTGCCATGCACGATGCGGTATTAACCGCTGTAGAAACACGTACCTCGTCCCCTGTGCGTTTAAAACGTGACCGTGAGTCTTTACAAAGTATTAATGCGCAAGGGCTTTATCCCGCAGGAGAGGGAGCTGGTTATGCAGGAGGGATTTTATCTGCGGCGGTTGATGGCATTAAAATTGCGGAAGCTTTGGCTTTGGATATGTTAAAGTCTAAAAAAAATTTATGAGACAGACGATAGAACGCTTATAATTAGGGGTTCAATATTAAATGTGTAAGTCTTTTATTTTCAGGAGAAAACAATAATGGCTATTAAAGTCGGTATTAATGGTTTTGGTCGTATCGGCCGTATGGTATTTCGTGCAGTTTACAATGAATTTCAAGATATTGAAATTGTCGGTATTAATGACCTTCTTGGAGCAGATTATTTAGCATATATGCTGAAGTATGATTCAGTACATGGTCGTTTTGATCATGATGTCGAGTCAGAAGAAGGCGCGATGATCGTTGACGGTAGAAAAATCCGTTTAACAGCAGAGAGAGATCCTGCAGATTTAAAATGGGATGAAATTGGCGCTGATCTTATTATCGATTGTACTGGCTTCTTCTTAACAGAAGAAAGCTGCCAGAAGCATATAGCAGCAGGGGCTAAAAAAGTGGTTCAGTCTGCACCTTCTAAAGATGGCACACCAATGTTTGTGTATGGGGTTAATCATGATACTTATGCAGGTCAAGCGATTGTATCTGCTGCTTCTTGTACGACAAACTGCTTAGCACCTATTGCTAAAGTTTTAAATGATAACTGGGGCATCAAACGTGGCCTTATGACTACTGTTCATGCCGCAACAGCGACGCAAAAAACAGTCGATGGTCCTTCTGGAAAAGACTGGCGCGGTGGTCGTGGTATTTTAGAAAATATCATCCCTTCTTCAACAGGTGCTGCTAAAGCAGTCGGTGTGGTGCTTCCAGAATTGAATGGTAAATTAACAGGTATGGCTTTCCGCGTACCCACTTCTGATGTATCGGTGGTTGATTTAACGGTTGAGTTAGAGAAAGAAACGTCTTACGAAGAAATCTGCGCAACCATGAAAGCGGCTTCAGAAACTGGCGATATGAGCAAAACTTTATCTTACACGGATGAGAAAGTGGTTTCTACTGACTTTCGTGGTATTGGTTACTCTTCAGTATTTGATGCAGGTGCTGGTATTGCACTAGATGGCACTTTCATTAAAGTCGTTGCATGGTACGACAATGAGTACGGTTACACCTGTAATATGTTACGTCTTGTTGAGCATGTTGCAGCTAACTAAGATTATTTGCTTACAAGTTTAAGGTGAGCATTAAAGTAATGTGGCTGCGGATTTATCCGCACCGCGTTACTGTCATTAAGTTAAGCTTTTGATATAGGGTGTGTTGACGATAGGAAACGTATCAAGTACCTAAAAGATGCGTTTCGTGCCTCAACACATCCTATATTTTTCCTTATGCTAGGGTGTATCCATGTACCCTATTTTATGGCATTAACCACTGTGAGCATTGCATCAAATGCAGCATGTAGCTCAGATAACTGATCTTTAGCGACCTCTCTATCGCCTGCTTGATAGGTACTTTCTATCTCATGCGCAAGCAGATGTAAAATATCATGCGCTTGAGTCACTTGACTTAACCAGTGTGGGTCAAATAATTGCTCTTGCTCAGCCCTTTTAATCCAAGCCCCTCCTGGGCATTCGGTTTTTTCCAAAAGAGGTAAACGCCCAAGTTGCTGAGTAGTACTTAAGATCGTATGACTAAATTGGTCTAGCCATTGTCTTGTGGTCAGTTTAAAGATTTCAATTTTTCTTTCTTTTAAGGTGTGTTTTTGAGTGGCACGATTTGACCACTCTTGATTCGGCGTATACTGCTCTAGCCAGCTTGGGATATTAGCTGCAGGCATAGGCTTTGCGATACCATAGCCTTGGGCTTTCTCACAGCCCATAGCAAGTAATATAGATCCGTGTGCTGTGGTTTCAACGCCCTCGGCAATAATGTCACGACCAAATGATTCAGCAAGCCCAATTACACCATCAATGATAGCGTAATCACTGGGGTCTTCTAGCATATCTCTAACAAAAGATTGGTCTATTTTAATCGTGTTAGCGGGTAAGTTTCTCATATGTGTTAATGAGGAATAGCCTGTGCCAAAATCATCTAGTGCAATATTAATCCCCAGTGTGTCGCGACAAACTTTAATGATCTTACTCACGTTTTGTAAGTCATTCAGCGCACTACTTTCTAATATTTCTAGCTCTAAATAGCGAGGCTCTACAGAGCTATGCCGCTTTAAGGCTTGCGTTAAATCACTAATAAAGGCAGGGGACTGTAAGTGATGTGAAGAAATATTAACACTAATTTCCAATTTAATGGATTGTGCATGCCAGCTTTCTAATTGCATCAGTGCTTGGGAAATCACCCAGTTACCTATTTGCAACTCTAATTCAGTGCCTTCTATAATGGGTAAAAAATCATCAGGAGAAATGATGCCTTTTTCAGGATGTAGCCAACGAATAAGCGCTTCGGCACCAAAAACTTTGCCTGTTCTCATATTTACTTTAGGTTGATAATACAAACAAAATTCATGCTGTATTAAGGCTTGCTGTATCTCTTCTAAGCGCAGGTGTTTATAGGTTATTTCCTGGCTTTCTTCGGTATTAAACAAGTAAAAGCGGTTACGCCCAGCTTGCTTAGCAAGGTACATCGCTTGATCTGCATGGCGTAGCAAAGTATCTATATCACCCATATCTGTTGGGTACAAAGTAACCCCTGTCGAGGCTGTAATATGATGTGCTTGACCTTCAATTAAATAGTCTTGAGCAAGAGCTGTATGAATTTTTTCTAAAATTTGCTCACATTGTTGATAAGAGTGAATATCTCTTAATAACAAAGCAAATTCATCTCCGCCTTGACGAGAAATGGTATCTTCCTCTCGAATACAAGCTTTGATACGTTCAGCGACTTGTACTAATAGTTGATCACCGACTTTATGCCCAAAATTATCATTGATCGGCTTAAAGCTGTCTAAATCCAAAAAGCAGATGGCTAGTAAGGATTGTTTTTTCTGACTATGTGCAATAGCTAAAAGAAAGCGGTCAGCAAAAAGTACTCGGTTAGGGAGTTGTGTGAGCACATCATAATGCGCGATTAATTCCAAGGTTTCCTGCTGTTGCTTACTTTGCGTTATATCTGAAAATATCCCCACATAATAAAGTACTTCCCCTTGCTCATTTTTTAAGGCTGAAATAGTGAGTAGTTCAGCATACAGTTCATTATTTTTTTTGCGGTTCCAAATTTCACCTTGCCAATGCCCTTGTTGCTCAAGCGCATCCCACATTTGGGCATAAAATTCAAAGCTTTGTTTGCCAGAACTTAATAAGCTAGAGTTCTGCCCTATAATCTCTTCATAGCGATAGCCTGTGATCTCACAAAAAGAAGGGTTCACATCAATAATGCATTGCTGAGCATCCGTAATCATAATGCCATCGTGTGTTTCACGAAAGACACGGTCTGATAATTGTAGTCTTTCTTCGGCTTTTTTTCGTGCCTTAGCCATTAAATTGAAATCTAAGGCTAGGACATCCAATTCTTGTATACCACAGGGGTCTATGGCAACGTGATAATTACCTTGGGCGATTTGATAAGTTGCTGCACAAAGTCTGTTGATGGGTGTAATCGTTTTTTTAGCCAGCCATAACATAAAGCCAATAAAAGGCAGTAGCCCTAATAAAATTAACACAAATGTTTGTAACAATGACTGCCAAATAGGTTGAGTGATTTCAACGGCAATAATCTCAGACACTAAAGTCCAATTAAGCGATGGAATCGTGGTGATAGTGCCATAAACCTGCTGTTTATTAAGCCCTGTATAGGTCGTATGACTGTGCCAAGCTTCATTAATTAAAGCACTACGCACAATGGGAAGGTGGGTAATTAAATCCCCTACTTTATAGTCACTATCCTGAAATGCTGTGATTAATGAGCCGCGCCTATCCACAATATAATTACGAATCGTGGTGGGGTTAGTGCTATGTGTCTGTTGTTGATTGCTCCCCCATAAATTAGCGATATCAATGGAGACCACCATCACCGCTTTAGTCGGTTTTCCTATCGGTACGGCAATCATAAAAGTCATCAGCCCATCATGCACTTTAGGACTGCCAATATAAGATCTTCCTAATAAGGGGATTGTGATTTCAGGCGAGTCGTTTAGTTGGTTAAATCCATAGTGATGCTTAAATCTCTGTAATTGCTCTACTGCAAGAGGGTTTTCTTTAGTGATTCCTATCAGCGGGTCTATGATGGCAATCACTTCTGCTGTCGGTGAAAATATCATTACTTCTTGCACCGCAGGTTCACGTGTAACCATAACGTCTAAATATTGATTAATCTCTGCTTGGGCGCTTGGAGTCGCTGAATTGTCCATTAAAGCTGAAAGCGGATCTGCTTTATTATGAAAGACTGTTTTTAAACGCTTGAATTCAGATTCAAGCTGGTAACGCAAGGCTTCATTGCTTGCTTTTTCAAGTTGTAAAGCACTATTAAATTGACTGCTATAAAGTTGATAAGCAAACCAAACCATCACTATTAAAGTGGGTATCATCACTGCAGCTAAAATGAGTGAAGTCCAAGATTGTCTAAGCGATAATTGGAGTTTCATAAGGCTTTATTGCTGACGCATCGCAGGCTCTGCTTTGTTAGCAAAGCGCATATCAAAATAGCCCTCAACAAGGTTATCAGGCACTTTTGCCCATAAGCCCATAGAGACCAGTTTTTCAGCCATAGAAAACATATCTTTTTCAGAGACCCTCATATTCGTATAAGTAATCCAATTCGGTGGAGTGGTCAGTACTTCTTCAAAAACAGGGGCGGCTGAACCTGTATAGTCCTCGCCCATAATGGCCGCCTCATGCGGATTATTTTCTATAAACTCACCTGCTCGGACTAATTGATTAATCAGTGATTGCAATTGTTCGGGCTGTTGCTGAATAAAGCTGTCAGAAGCAATAAACACATGATCCATGTGGTCAGGCCAAATATCAGGAGAAATCGCGACCATCCAGCCTACGCCTACACTAATAGCTTTATTACCTTCTGGCTCTCCCACCACAAAACCATCAATCTCACCATTGCGTAATGAATTAATCATATCGCGGGGTGGCATACCTAATACTTTGATTTTATCCTTAGGGATATTGTATTGCTGCATAATGGCATGTAATAAAACATGATGCTGAGAGTATATATGTGGGACAGCAATAATACTGACTTGTTTTTTTAATTGGTTTAAAGATTTAAATTTTTTGGATAAAACAAAGCCATTACCATTGCGGTCAGACATTAAGACTATCTTCCCGGGGAAGCCTTCATGTATTAAGTTCATGGCAAGCGGCGAAAGGATAAAGGTGCCTGCCATTTTTCCTGACTTCATATCCGTAATTACATCGTTCCAATCGTGATTTTGTACGGTATTTAATTGAAAGCCTTTTAGCTGCGACTGATATTTTTTTTCAACAATAGCAAGAGGCAAGTGTCCACCACAAATAAGTCGCCCGATATTAATAGACTCTAAAGGGTAGGTTGAGGGGGTATTAGAGGCTTGTTTTGATAAAAAGTCCCAATAGGCAAGTCCAAAAAGGCTACTAGTGAATAGTAACAGAAGTATTATTTTTTTTAGCATCTTTAAAATTTTCTCAATTTAGACAAAGGGATCTAAAAAATGGACTCGCAATTGTCAATACATCAGCTTATTTTAATAATGCACCGATTAGTCATGTTAGTAGCCATATAATACTAAGGGATGTTACGCCTATCGTCATTCCCGAAGCCCTGTCGGGAATCTTATGTAGGGTATCGCGTCGCGTACCTTTACAAGTGTTAAGGGCGCGATGTGATACCCTACGCACTTTATAGTTCCCACGGTCTCCGTGGGAATTCATACAGAAACGCTCCAGCGTTTCGTGACGCAGAGCGTCACTAGCTGCATTCCCACGCTAGAGCGTGGGAACGATAAAATGGTAAGCATGAGACCTTAGCAATATTATTCAGTAATTTTGAGTAACCAGCCTTTTTCCGCAGGACACTTTTTGAAATCAACAGACACTTGGATTCTAGCGACTGTATTACTGAGAGAGTCAGGTAACTTACCTTTAAACCACAAAATCTCCCCCCTAAATTCAGAGCTCATTTCGACAGGGATTTTTTTAGCGGTAACAGACACGTCATGAGCATTATCAGCAATACCAGAGACGCGGAAAGAAAATTCAGATCCCGGTGCAACCGAACTTAAATGCTTAGGCTTAGCAAATTTAATCTCGGTGTTTTTACAAGTACTTTTACCACTTTTATTCACACTGCTACCACCACCGCCATGTCCGCCTGCGGCAATCGTGTTAGCAGAAACTAAACAAAGTGCTGCACTTAAAACTGGTATTAAAATCATTTTTTTCATTCACTTTCCCCTAAAAAATTTAAAGTCCCCAATTATAAGCATATTAATAAATATTTATAGTCCTATTTTAAATATATTTAAGGCAAATACTTAGCCCTGTTTTTTATAGCGTATAAAAAAAGAGGGGAATTAACACAGGGCGCTGTAGGGTATCGCACCGCGTACCCTTTCGCCAGTATAAGGTATGCAGTACATCACTACCCTTAAGTTAAGAGAACAAATAGGATGTGTTGAGGCACGAAGTGCATCTTTTTGGCTTGTCCCTCCTTAAAGGTATGGTAAAAAAGTGTTAAAAGCGGCACTAACCGTAACTCTACACTTTCTTTTGCAAAAACATCGCATCCCCATAACTAAAAAAGCGATATTTCTCAGCAATGGCGTGTTGGTAAACCTGTTTAATACGCTCATAGCCCGCAAAAGCAGAGACCAGCATTAACAAAGTCGATTCAGGTAAATGAAAATTAGTCAGCATCGCATCCACTGTTTTAAACTCATAACCAGGGGTAATAAATAAATCCGTATCCCCGCAGCTTGCCGTCAATTGCCCACTACGTGAAGCCGACTCTAAAGAACGCATCGCTGTTGTACCAATGGCGATTACCCGCCCACCTGTTGATTTAATGTGTTGTACAGCCGCCACAGTCTCCTCAGGCACATTAAAATACTCTTTATGCATGATATGCTCGCTTAAGTTTTCCACCTTCACAGGGCGAAAAGTGCCACTTGCTACGTGTAAGGTCACAAAAGCAATACGAATACCTTTATCCCGAATTTTCTGCATCATTACTTCATCAAAGTGCAAACCCGCTGTTGGCGCGGCAACCGCACCACTTTTCTCGGCAAACACCGTTTGATAACGAGTTTGATCCTCCTCGTCATCAGCACGTTCTATATAAGGCGGTAAGGGCATATGTCCAATACGTTCTAAAACACCTGAGACACCCAGTTCAGCATCAAATTGTAAATGAAATAAATCATCCACCCGCCCCAGCATTTTGCATTGAAATCCCTCATCTAAATCAATGATTGATCCCGCTTTAGGGGATTTACTCGCGCGCGTATGTGCTAAAACCTCACGGTCATTGAGTACCCGCTCAATTAAAATTTCAACCTTTCCGCCTGATTGTTTATGACCCAATAATCTAGCAGGAATCACCTTAGTATTATTTAGCACTAATAAATCCCCCTGATGCAGTAAATCCAGAAAATCACTAAATTGCTTATCCTTAATATCATCAGTCACTGGATCCAAACATAATAAACGGCTTCCACTGCGTTCAGCCAGGGGGTGTTGCGCAATCAATTCATTAGGAAGCACATAGTAAAAATCACTTTTTTTCATGGATAATAGGGGAGTATAGAAAGCTAGGGAAATTAAACGCCCTATTTTATAGAATTTTCTAGGCATATAAAAAAAAATTACCTATAATAGATGGTTCTTCTATGCCGGGGTGGTGAAACTGGTAGACACGCCGGATTCAAAATCCGGTTTCTTCGGAAGTGCCGGTTCGATTCCGGCCCTCGGTACCATAGAAGACTTTCCAAGCGCAGACAATAAGCCAGCTTTCTTGCTGGTTTTTTTATGCCTAATTTTTGCTTAGCCTACAAACAGCTTAAACTTATTATTGATACCTAATTTAAGTGCGCTATTGATTATCTTCCCATTTTTTATATTGATCACAAGCTGAATTATTACAACCAGGATCAATGGGAAGAATGGCTACATGAGAAGAGCAGCCATTGCCATAAAGAATATCTGACCCCATAGGGTAATTAATAGGGGAGTCGCAATGACTACACTTTCGTTCGCCACATATTTGACAAAACCAAGGCTGTTTGCCGTTAAGATAAGAATTTTTAGCCGACTTTATGGAGGCTTCATTCCATTTTTCTTTTTCCCCCCATATATCTATAAAGATATTCGGGTTAGAAAATAATGGTATCGATTGGTGAGGGTAGTCTTTATTACCCCCTCCTGTTTTCTTTTTAGATAAAGCAACTCCTCTAAACTTCTGTGCAATAATCCTTTTTCCTCCAATCTCATTTAAAGCTTTATGACAAAAAACACATGTTTTTTCAGGTGGACGTTTTAGCTTTAAATCGGAATATACTTGTCGCTTTGCCTCTTCTAAACACAGGTTCTCGGAGTCTTGAGAAACTGATATCCCATTTTCTGACAATTGCGTAAGCCCAAGATCAGCTCTTTTCTGCTTAATTTTATCAATATATTCCTGATTCATAGGATTTATGCCCTTTTTTCTTTCTTTCGCATCAACGCCACTGTCATACATAAAGTCGTATTCTTCAGCAAATTTTTCTGCATGAATACTGCGAGATAGCTCTTCTATTTTTAGTTTTATTTCATCCTCTAAGTCAACGGCGATGATTTCATCTTCGGAAAGCCCTTTGCGCGCTTTATCATGTTTTATTTTTACTTCTTTTTTATATTTATTCATAAGTGAAAAATAGTATGTGTTGAGGTGCAAAATGTATTTTTTAGGTACTTGATGCGTTTCCTATGAAAATTTTATGACAGCTCTATTGTTTTATATCCAGTTTTCTAAGCGTAATGCCTCAACACGCTCAAATTCTTTTAAATTATTAGTGACTAAGATAAGCCCTTCGCTACGTGCATGTCCTGCAGTATGAATATCATTAACCCCTATTGTTTGACCTTTTTTTTCTAAATCACTACGAATATCACCATAATGCACCGATGCCTTACTGGTGTAATCTAAAACATCTAAGCGTGATACAAAGCTTTCCACTTGACGTAAATTATGCTCAGCTTGAGTACTCTTTTCTACACCATGCAAGAGTTCAGAAAGGGTAATACTAGAAATACACATTTGACCTGTATGTTGATTAAAAGTGGCTAAAACGCCTAATGGACGGCGTTTAATAACATAAATAACAATATTGGTATCCAACATATATTTCAGCATTAAAATGCCTCTCGGATTGATTCAGTCTGTTCTGCTCTTTCTGATAAAAAATCTTTACTGGCTCCTTCTTCACTTAAAAAGAAGCTATCCCAAGTATTTTCAATTGGGGTTAAAATGCGTTCTTTTCCTACTTTACGAATGATGACTCGTTTAACGTTATCATCAAATCTTGCTTCAACAGGCAACCGTATTGCCTGAGTTTTATTATTAACAAAAACCGAACCTTGTAACATGCTCACTCCTTTTTTATTTGTGTATATAGAGTAAGTATATACCTAATTATATTTTCAGCATAACTGAGTATGACAGTGGCTCCCAATAGTTAGGCTTAGGTATTAACAGCCTCATTTTATTTTTAACAATATTGTAACGAGTGTTATGTCTTTTAGAAAAGTCCTTAGATTTTTTTGTGGTAAGTGATTTTTTCTATATTTTAAATTTTTACCCTTTATTTTTATGGGTCTTAAAATTATTTGTTAAAACAATAAGTTATAAGGGTGGTGTTTTTCTTTGGTAAAAATGGAAAAAATGCCCTAAGTTTTTGTTGTTACTTTGTTTTTTTGCTGTAGACTCTAGTTCACTGCCGTACAGGCAGCTTAGAAAATAAAATTTACAAAATCGGATAGCAGCAGTAGGTTCACTGCCGTACAGGCAGCTTAGAAAATTTTCCGTATTTAGACCAGGAGTTTATATTTGTTCACTGCCGTACAGGCAGCTTAGAAACATC
>WTCM01000162.1 GCA_013138595.1 Methyloprofundus sp.
GCTATGCGTACCCATGGATGCGTCCACCGCATGAGTTTTATGCTTACCTACCAGGTAGCCATTTTGATGGGATTGACTTTAGTAAGCATTACCGCATAGGTGATAACTTTTTAAAACTCAAAGTATATGCAGGGAATTCTCATAGTACATTGAGAGAGGCAGCAGGCCCCATGAACCTCCCTCTTGTTGGTGCAAATATAAGCTATAACACAGGAAATTGGCACGCAAAAATAAACTATACTTATGCGCACATTCTTGATGAAGGGATGGACAATGCGATACTCGATACCTTAAATAGTCCTGAGCTTAACCAGATTTTTCCTGACCTTAATCAGCTTTCCTCACAAATCTCTACTAAAAATAAGAATGGGCATTACCTATCTATAGGGGGATCTTATGACAATGGGGTATGGCTAGCACAGGCTGAAGCCTCTTATACTAACGTTGATTCTCATGCCCTACCCTCTCAGGCGAGTGCTTATTTAAGTATAGGGCGACGCTTCTCAACAGTTACGCTTTATACTTTGTATGGTATTTCTCATAGCTTAGAAGATCGCTTAAATGTCCCTGACCCTATCGTGCCATTCCCTACTTTAGAAGAGCTACAAAACATACTAGAATATTCACTGAATCAAACAGGCACAGACCAGCAATCATTATCACTTGGAATGCGCTGGGATTTCTACGAAAATATTGCCTTTAAAATGCAATGGAGTCATTATTGGCTAGGTACTAGACAAGGAACGGCACAGTGGTCAAACCCATTAGCAACCGATAAACCACACAATGTTAATGTTTGGTCGGTTGGCGTAGATTTTATATTTTAATAGCAATGAAAAATTTTATTCTAAGCTGTTTTTTTATATTATTCTCAAGCTCTGCTAGTGCAGAGATTGCTATTATTGCGCATTTACAAAACAATCAGCAACTCAACCAATTACAGATCCAAGATATCTTTATGGGGCGGACACGCGCATTTCCAAGTGGCGAATTTGCAACCCCCTTTGACCAAAATGAATTACGCACTATTTTTTATCAAAAATTAACCACTCGACCCGTTGCGCAAATTAATGCCTATTGGGCGCGCTTAATGTTTAGTGGACAAATATCTCCGCCAACAAAATTAGCTGACGACCAAAGCATGATAAAAATGATTCAAAAAAATACGGGGGCTATCGGTTATATTGATAGTAAAAATATTGATGAAACAATATTTCGAATTTTATTACTTTTAGAATAATCATCACTAGAGATTAGATATGTAACCATGGCTTTATCATCGAATAATGACAATAACAAAATAATGCCATTAAAACACTTGCACCATAAATTAGTGTTTTATGTTCTCTGCTCCGCTTTGTTTATTGCAACGATAGCGATTAGCTTATCTTTTATGAACGAGTTTAACCGCTCAAAAGAACGCACAGTCATTACACTCAATCAGTTAATGGACACTGTAGAAAAAACAGCGGCGATTGCCGCTTATTCACGCGATAAAGTGATCGCTCAAGATGTCATTGAGGGCTTATTGCGTAATGATATTATTTATCAAGCAAGCATTAGCAGTGAACAGCAATTATTAGCCTCAAAAAGCAAACAAACACCCTCCGAATTTCCGCAACAATACACGCGTTCCTTATATTCCCCCTTTGCTCAACAGCAGCTGATTGGACAATTAAGCATTAGCCCAAATAAGCAATTCAGCGTGATGGAAGCAAGGTATGCCGCGTTCTCTAGTGCTGCTAGCTCTTTACTACTTATTTTCTCTACAACGGCTATTTTATTAATTCTAGTGCGTTCTTATATTTCCACCCCGCTATTAAATATATCTGATACTGTACATTCGGTTCAAGTCGGTGAAAAAACACGTATTCCTATATTGTCAAAGCATAGAGACAATGAGTTAGGCCGTTTAATCGATGATATTAATGACTTATTAAAAAGACAAGAAATAAAATATAAGCAGGAAAGCATTTTAAGAAAATCGGTGCAACACATGGAGCAGCAACTACGACATATTTTTGACTCCAGTAGTGCGGGTTTATTTTTACTTAATAATAAAGGCCAACTAATCAGCCATAACTCAACCTTCCTTAGGGTATTGCACTGTAAAAAACAACCAGACCTAACCTTTACTGACTCAGTATTTGCTAACTCTTTTATCAAAGAAGAAAGTGAATTTAAATTAATGCTGCGTAATGCCTTGCAGTCAGGTGAACTACAAGCACAAGATTTTTCTATACGCCATAACCAAGACTCAACCGTGTGGGTACATTGCTTACTTTCTAAAGTGGCAGATCACACAGGCGAAGAACGTATTGAAGGGGTTATTTTTGATGTCTCTAAGCGCGTGTCTAACGAACAAGCCACTAAACACCAAGCCGAACATGACTCTCTGACAGGCTTATTATTAAGACAAGCAATACGTGAACATTTTGAGTCATACCTTATCGGCGATGCAGAAGCCGAAGTAAGCGTGTTTGTATTAGATTTAGATGGCTTTAAGCAAGCTAACGACACCTATGGACATGACGTAGGGGATAATGTGCTAGTACAAACTGCCAAGCGACTAATCGCTTGCGTACGCACGGATGATCTAGTTTGTCGCTTAGGTGGAGATGAGTTTTTGGTCATTGTTTTTAATAACAATGACCAAATCGCTTTGAATATTGCCAAAAATATGGTGCTTAATATTCAAAAACCAATGGTGATTAATGATGACTTGACAGTGCAAGTCGGCGTAAGCATTGGTATTGCCATTTCACCAGAGCATGGGCAGGACTTTGACATATTAGTTAAAGCCGCTGACGCTGCAATGTATGAGGTTAAACACCAAGGTAAAAATGGTTATGGCATAAGAGTCAGTGCAACACAGATAAATGTTAAGTTATTTTAATACTTGAGAATATTATGCCGAAACCATTCATTGCTTTTATTATTACCCTCCTACTGCTTCTAAGTGGTTTGTACGCCAACCACCAAAATCAAAAATCTTTACAGCCACAACAAGCGCTTACTCTTATTGATTTTTCACTCCCTGACTTAGCTGGCACACAGCAAGAAATTTCTCAGTGGCAAGGAAAAATATTAGTGATTAATTTCTGGGCGACGTGGTGCCCACCTTGCTTAAAAGAGATTCCTGAATTTATTCAACTACAAGACGAATATGCAGATAAACAAGTTCAATTTATTGGCATTGCTACCGATAAAGCTCATTTAGTAGAAGACTATTTAAGCTTTGTCGACATTAATTACCCCATTCTTATTGCAGAAACTCAGGGTGAAGCATTGATTAAGCAATTAGGCAGCCCTATTAGTGCAGTCCCTTATACTTTGGTCGTCAATCAACAAGGTCAAATTAGCTTTCGCCTAGCGGGAGAAATTTCTAAACAACAGCTAATAGCCGTAATTGAGCCTTTAATAGCAAATTAAGATTTTTATAAGTTAAAAAATCTGCAAAAAAACGGCTAGTTTTGTCGCTAACTGCTGTTAAAAAACATATATCTGGACAAAACCATACAAATTAGAGAGAATTAGAGAATACTTACGTAAAATAATAAAAAACAACGTACAGAATGGCAAAAATCACAATTCTTAATGGCCCTAACCTGAATCTTCTAGGTGTTCGTGAACCTGGACACTATGGTAATAAGACACTCGCTGATATACAAAACAGTACAGAAGCTCTTGCCACACAAGCAGGCCATCAATTAAGTTTTCATCAAAATAATGCAGAACATGAAATTGTCGAGCTAATTCATCAAGCTTTTGCAGATCATGTGGATTTTATTATTATTAATCCTGCCGCATTTACGCATACCAGCGTCGCGATTCGTGATGCTTTATTAGCTACAAAAATTCCTTTTATAGAGGTCCATCTATCCAACGTTCACGCACGGGAAGCTTTTCGTAAGCATTCCTATTTCTCTGATATTGCAGAGGGTGTTATTAGTGGGCTTGGTGCGATTGGATACGAATTAGCCTTACAGGCTGCACACCAGACACTACTAGAGAGAAAATAAATCGTGGATATTAGAAAAATAAAAAAACTGATCGAAATTATTGAAGAATCTGACATCGCTGAAATTGAAATTACCGAAGGCGAAGAGTCTGTGCGTATTAATCGTTATTCAACAGCGGTAGCGCCTGTTGCACCTGTTGCGGCAGCTCCTGTCGCCGCTGTCGCTATTGCTCCAGTAGCAGTCGCTGAGCCAGCCGTCGTCGAACCGACAGGGCACGCTGTAAAATCACCAATGGTGGGGACATTCTACCGCTCTGCTTCACCAGGGTCTGGTCCATTTGTCGAAGTAGGTCACTCGGTTAAAGAAGGCGATACCTTATGTATTATCGAAGCTATGAAAATTCTTAACCAAATAGAAGCGGATAAAAGTGGTGTGATTAAGCAAATCTTAATTGAGAATGCACAGCCCGTTGAATATGACCAAGCACTTTTCATCATAGAATAATTATAACGAGGTAAAACTATGTTCGATAAACTTGTTATTGCTAATCGCGGTGAAATTGCCTTACGTATTTTACGTGCCTGCCGCGAATTAGGGATTAAGACAGTGGCTGTCTACTCTAGTGCTGATCGTGATTTAAAGCATGTACTCCTTGCTGATGAAGCAATTTGTATCGGCCCTGCGGCTTCAGCAGACAGCTATTTAAATATTCCTGCGATTATCAGTGCGGCTGAAGTCACTGATGCAGAGGCGATTCATCCAGGTTATGGGTTTTTAGCAGAAAGTGCTGAATTTTCTGAAAAAGTGAAACGAAGTGGCTTTGTTTTTGTTGGTCCCGAAGCGGATACGATTCGTGTGATGGGCGATAAAATCGAAGCTAAAAAAGCAATGATTGCTTCTGGCATTCCTTGTGTTCCTGGTAATGGAGAACCATTAGGTGACGATAATGCGACTAATTTAAGGCTGGCCGAAGAAATTGGCTATCCAATTATTATTAAAGCAGCAGGCGGTGGTGGTGGGCGTGGAATGCGTACCGTACATACCGAAGGTGCATTAATCAGCTCGATTGCGTTAACCAAATCAGAAGCGGGTTCATTTTTTGGTAATTCAACGGTCTATATGGAAAAATTCCTAGAAGACCCACGCCATATTGAAATTCAAATACTCTCTGACTCCCATGGTAATGCGGTACATTTAGGTGAACGTGATTGCTCTATGCAACGTCGTCATCAAAAAGTAGTTGAAGAAGCGCCAGCACCTGGTATTACCGAAGAGCAGCGTAAGTTTATTGGTGAACGCTGTGCGCAGGCATGTGTAGACATGGGATATTTAGGCGCGGGAACCTTTGAATTTTTATTTGAAAAAGGCGAGTTCTTTTTTATAGAAATGAATACGCGTGTTCAAGTTGAGCACCCTGTGACAGAAATGGTCACAGGTATTGATATTGTTAAAGAGCAATTACGTATTGCCGCAGGCGAGCCGCTTTCTTTTACGCAAGATGATATTGTGTTACGTGGTCATGCGATTGAATGCCGTTTAAATGCAGAAGATCCCGTTAGCTTTATGCCTTCACCTGGTACGATTGATGTTTTCCACATGCCTGGGGGGCCTGGTATCCGTTGTGAAACGCATATTTACAATGGTTATAAAGTACCGCCTTATTATGATTCAATGATTGGTAAATTGATTGCTCATGGTGATGATCGAGACAGTGCGATTGCGCGTATGCGTACTGCACTGAGTGAAATGATTATTGATGGTATAAAAACCAATATCCCCTTGCAACAAGATATTATGGCAGACAGTGCGTTTCAAGCAGGCAGTCAAAATATTCATTATTTGGAAAAGAAATTAGGCATGAATTAAGCTTATTACCATGCCCTCTCTAATGATATAAAATTTAGGGAGGGCAGGGTAGGCTTTAAGGAATGTGAAAGTTCGTTTAGCGACTGTGTATTAGAGTAGGGTATCGCACCGCGTACCTTTCGCCAGTATAAGGTACGCTGTGCGATACCCTACAGACTGCTGGTTCCATTGTAGGCTGAAGTAATTGTTCAAACGGGAGTCCAAAACGCGTTTTGGGCATATTTTGGTTCAGTTTTATAGTACATCCATTTTCTAGCTGCTTATTTTTATATAGGTCAGCACAAAAATCTACCTCTACACGGATAAATTATTATGGCTTGGCATCAAGTTTCTGTGGTTAGCGATGCAGCAATCGCAGACGATATTTCTGACTTTTTGAGTGAACTAGGGGCTGTTTCAGTCACCTTTATGAGCTCTGATTCAAAACCTGTGTATGAACCCGAGATAGGTGAAACTAAAATTTGGGAACAGACAAAAACGATTGCACTATTTGAATTAGAAGCCTCGCCTGAAATCGTGCAAACGCTTTTATTTGAAAAATTTACAGCAGAAAAGGTACGCGACTGGTATGCCGAAATCCTAGAAGATGAAACCTGGGAGCGTAGCTGGATGGAACACTTCCACCCGATGCTATTTGCTGAACGCTTATGGGTTTATCCCACTGGTCAAGAACAGGATAGAGAGGGTACGGTTAGCTTAGTGCTAGATCCTGGTCTCGCTTTTGGCACAGGCACTCACCCGACGACAGCACTTTGCTTAGAATGGCTAGCGGCTAATGATGTGCAGGGAAAAACAGTGATTGATTTTGGTTGTGGCTCTGGCATACTCGCTGTTGCGGCAATTTTATTAGGTGCAAAAGAAGCTCACGCGATTGATATAGATCCTCAAGCACTAATTGCTACCCAAGACAATGCATTAAAGAATAAAGTGAGTAAGAAAATAAAAACTTACTTACCTGAAGAGTTTAATAGTATTTCAGCGGATATCGTCTTAGCTAATATTCTTGCTAAGCCCTTAATTGAGTTATCAGCGAGCATTACTGAGCTAGTTAATCCGCAAGGACAGTTGGTTTTATCGGGTATACTCAGCGAGCAAGCAGACAGTGTTAGTAAAACTTACCAAGCTGATTTTACGATGGATGATGCCGTGATTATGGGTGAGTGGTGTCGGCTAGAGGGCGTTAAAAACCGTTTAATACGGACGCTTTGTCCTAAGTGTAGTCATATTAATACTCAGAAAATCAGCAATAAGCAGCATGATAAAGCGACCTGTAGTGAATGTAAACATCAATACAATACGCATACATCACTCGATCAACGTGAAGACAAAGTAAAAGCGCATTTCAGCTATGCGTCTTGGCAAGAAAAAAAACTCGCTTACCGGCCTGACCGCTGGGCGCTCGGGTGTGCACTAGCGCTCGTACTACTGATTGGTCAAGTGGATTATTTTAAAGGCTATGCATTGAGCCAAGATTCAGGTATCCGCCCTTGGCTGCAAAGGCTTAGTAGCTTAACAGGCTATAGCGTTGCTGGTTATCATAAGCCACTGGAATTTTCGACTATCGGTAGTTCATTAGAGCAGCCAGAGCCGGGTTACTACCAGCTGCAAGCAAGTTTTATTAATCATGCTGATTTTCGCCAATCCTTGCCTCATTTAGAACTCAGCTTACAAAATATCTACGGCACTAAATTCTCGCAGCGCACCTTTAGCCCGCAGGAATACTTATCTAAAAATAGTCGCCAAACGTCTGTTTCCCCTTCGGAAGCTTTGAATATAGATTTTCTAATTGCCGTGCCTAGTGAAGAAGTTGGCGGCTATACAATCGCTTTAAAATAGTCTAAAAACCATGTCAGAACAACAAACACCTTATTCATTAATGGGCGGAGAGAAAAGTATTTTAAGCTTAGTCGAACGCTTTTACTTTTATATGGACAGCTTAGATGAGGCAAAAGAGCTTAGAGCGATACATGCAGCGGATTTAAGTGTTACTAAAGAAAAATTATTCAAATTTCTCTCGGGTTGGTTAGGAGGTCCTGATTTATTTCAACAAGAGTACGGGCATCCGCGCTTAAGACAGCGTCATTTTCCATTCAAAGTAGATCAACAAGCAAGAGATCAGTGGATGCTTTGTATGAACAAGGCATTGTATGAAGTCAGCATGCCTGATGAACTAAGAAAAAATATTAAGCAGGCGTTGGATAATTTAGCGACGCATATGATTAATGTTGAGTAGGATGGGTAGAGCATTTTTTTGCGAAACCCATCATTTTATGCGCAAAAGTGATGGGTTTCACTGCGTGCCTAAAAAGACAGACACTCCGTTCTACCCATCCTACAACTTAAAAAAGCTTCTAAGTGGGTATTAATAAATACCCGATAAGTTCTCGTTTCTTAGAATGCACAGCCTGGTTTAATACCGAACTTTTTCAAAATCAATGCTAATGGGCAAAAGCCTGAAAAAGCGGATTGAAATAAGTTGGCTCCGACAAAGGCGGTAAACCATAGCCAGTTGACTGAGTGATACTGTGATAACAGCACACTGATTAAAATAAACGCGCCAGCAACGGCAAAAACTATGCGATCTATACTCATTTTCTGTTCCTATTTTAAGCGCTCTACGCCCATAAATTTTAAAATCATTTTTTCATAATAAGGTTCACTAATCCCTTTTGCGATTTTGCGCATAAAGTATTTTTCAAAGCCTATTTTCGCTAAATGTACCCATTTACCTTGTTGTGACCATGTTGTATTACGTGGTGGAATCTGCGGTACAGCTAAGAATGCAATCCCTGTATCGCCCATATCCGCTAGACATAGTGCATTTAAACTAGGTCTATCGCTAGGCTCTTTACCTGCTAGCTCATCACGAATATTATGCGCAGTTGCGGTTACCATAGATTCAATCATATAACCTGTTTTAGGCGTTCCAACAGGGAGTGGTGTTTTTTCGACAGGCGGTAATGCAATACACACGCCGACTGAGTAAATATTTTTGAACGTTGGGTTACGCTGATGCTCATCCACAATAATAAAACCACGTGGGTTAATTAAACCTTTTGCTTTCGTGTGACGTACCGCATCAATCCCTGTAAAGGCAGGTAACATCATAGAATGCTTAAAAGGGAGTTCATATTTTTTCTTATCGGCTGCGTTTTCATCAACTTCAGTCACATACATCATGCCTGCTTCGATTTTATCGACCTTGGCATTAGTAATCCAGTTGATAGTTTTATCACGTAAAGCACTTTCTAACATGCCTTTGGTATCACCTACACCACCTAAACCTAAAGGCCCGACATACGGTTCTGAAGTCACAAATGTCATCGGTACTTGATCACGAATTTTACGTCTACGTAATTCCGTTTCTAAGATCATTAAGTATTCATAAGCAGGACCGAAGCATGAAGCGCCTTGTACCGCACCTACGACGATAGGGCCTGGGTTTTCCATGAATTCTTCCCAGTCCTTAGAGGCAAGTTCTGCATGGTCTACATGACAGACTGAAGAGGTATGACCTTCTGGTCCTAAACCTTCAACTTCATCAAAAGCTAGACGAGGGCCTGTGGCAATAATTAAATAATCATAATCAACGGAAGACCCGTCGGCTAAATCGACTTTATTATTTTCAGGATCAACTTTGGTCGCTTCTTTTTGAATAAACTCGATGCCTTTTTTCTTAAAAACGGGAGCTAATTCAATTTTAAGTTCTTCAGGGGTACGCCATTTGGGTGGAACCCACGGGTTAGAAGGAACAAAATGAAAAGTAGGGGAATCAGAAATCACCGTCACTTGGTGCTCATTGCTGATATTTTCTTTCATTTCAAAAGCCATTGGCACGCCGCCAATTCCTGCGCCTAAGACAACTATTCTAGCCATTATTTTCTCCACGTTTTATTGTAAAAATCGGCTACAAACTTAAGACGGAACAAGCCGTTGTAGGGTATCGCACTGCGTACCCTATGCTGGCAGAAGGTACGCAGTGCGATACCCTACTATAGTGTCCCGTGTTAAATGTGTAGCCTAAAAATCTATATCAAATATTTTTATATTATTATGCTTTGATATAAAGAACCTGCAAACTTATCCTTATATATCTGAACCTGTTGGGGCTTGTTGTACAATCTTATAAACTACTACCCAGCTATTTTACCTAACTATCTATATTAGAAGCTAGTTATATTTGAAAATATTTTCAAATACATAAGCATTACTAAATTGCAATGATAAATATCACTTGCTTTATATATTAGCATTCTCTAAAATAGACGGCAACTGATTTAGAATAATCCATTTTTCTTACACTCGCTTAATGTGTAAGCATTTTTTACTGGAGCCATAATGACTCAAGCAAAACATGATTCGCCAACAGTCAACCCTATTGTACTGTTTTCGATCAATCATCCTAAAATTATTACTTGGGTAATGACACTTATTACCGTCATTATCGTGTCTCTCGCGGCTTTGCCTAATTTCTACCCTAAGGAATTGAGTTTTTTACCGACCATTAAAGTCGATACAGATCCTGAAAATATGCTCGCCGATGATGAACATGCGCGAGTCTATAACCAGCAAATGAAAACGGAATTTTCACTTAGCGATATAGTGGTCGTCGGGGTGACCAATAAAAATAATGCTAATGGGGTATTTAATAGTAAAACCTTAGCAAATATCCATGAACTCACGCAGTTTGCAATGGGTTTAAGCTGGCCTGATAAAAAACACCCAGAAAAAACAGCAGGTGTTATTAGTATAGACTTATTGTCGCCGTCTACTGTAGATTTTATAGAGCAGGGCGGTTTAGGCTCGGTGAACTTTAGCTGGTTAATGTCAGAGCCGCCTAAAACCGATGCAGAAGCTTTATTAGTTCGTGAACGCGCAAAAAAGATTCCTTTCTTAGACGGGACTTTAATCAGTGATGATGGCGAAGCATTAGCTTTATATATCCCATTAACGGATAAGCATTTAAGTTATCAAGTACGTGAAGAGTTATTAGCCAAAATTGCCAGTTTCGGGGATATTCAAGAAAGCTACTATATTACAGGCTTACCTGTTGCGGAAGACACCTTCGGCGTAGAAATGTTTAAGCAAATGGCAATTTCTGCACCGCTTGCCATGTTAGTGATCTTTTTATTATTATGGTGGTTTTTTAAGCGTTTAATTTTCGTCACTTCGCCGATGATCGTAGCAATGGTTTGTGCCATGTCAACGATGGGCTTATTGATTATTACAGGGCATACGATTCATATTATGAGTTCGATGATCCCAATTTTCATTATGCCAATTGCGATTTTAGATGCGGTGCATATTTTATCGGACTTTTTTGACCGTTATAATACTATTCGTGACAAACGTGAAACCATTATTCATGTGATGAGTGAGTTGTTTACACCGATGTTAATCACGACTTTAACCACAATTGCAGGTTTCGCTTCACTCGCCTTAACGCCGATTCCTCCTGTACAAGTCTTTGGGATATTTATTGCAATTGGGGTATTTTTAGCGTGGTTATGGTCGATTACTTTTATTCCTGCTTTTATCGTGTCGATTTCTGATGAAAAACTAGAAAGCTTTATTAGCGCCACCGATAAAGATGATAAAAAGCAAAAAACCTTAATGGCACGACTTTTAGTTAAGCTAGGGCGTTTTACTTATAATCATGCTTTATTGATTATCTTATTCACTGTTTCCTTAGTCGGTGTTGCGGCTTATGGGATTAGTAAAATCAATGTGAATGATAATCCGATTAAATGGTTTGCCGCTTCACATCCAATTCGTGTCGCTGATCGTGTTTTAAATGAGCATTTTGGTGGCACTTATATGGCTTATCTTGCCTTAGAAGTGGATCAAAATAGCACTCAGAATGCCGATTTCAAACCTGCTTTATTAGCGCGTTTAGAGACTGCCGAGCAACAAGCGAAAGCCGATGAATATGCCAATACGGGTGTTATTTTCACGCTAGCACAGCAAAGCATACAAAATCATACGGGTGATATAGCGAGTTTAAGCCCTGTTTTAGAGGCTTTAATTAATACAGGCTTTGATAATGCGAGTGACGAAGAGTTTGATACGTGGGATCAAGTGCAATTGTTTATGGACAGCGAAAGTCAGCGCGACCAGATTTTTAAACAACCTGATGCACTAGGCTATTTAGCGGACTTACAAACGTATATTAATAGCTTAGAGGTCGTAGGTAAATCTAATAGCTTATCGGATGTAGTTAAAACGGTACATAGGGAATTGCTATTAGGCAAGCCTGAAGAATTTAGAATTCCTGATTCTTCTAATGCCGTTGCACAAACTTTAATCACTTACCAAAATAGTCATAGACCGCATGATTTATGGCATTTTGTGACTCCTGACTATCGTAAAACCAGTCTTTGGATACAATTAAAAAGTGGCGATAACCAAGATATGGATTTTGTAGAAAAAGCAGTGGCTAAATATATTGCGAGTCACCCTATGCCCCATAATCTACAGGCAAACTGGTTTGGTTTAACGCATATCAATGTGGTTTGGCAGGAAAAAATGGTCACAGGTATGTTTGAATCCTTTACAGGTAGCTTTTTGGTGGTCTTAGTGATGATGATCTTATTATTCAGATCATTTTCTTGGGGTTTATTATCAATGATTCCATTAACCGTGACCGTGGGGCTTATCTATGGCATCATTGGTTTAATTGGTAAAGATTACGATATGCCTGTTGCGGTATTAAGTTCATTGAGTATCGGTTTAGCAGTGGATTATGCGATTCACTTTTTAAGCCGTGCGCGTGAATATACTGAGCGTTATGGCTCATGGGAAGCCGCAGTAGAGCCTTTATTTAGCGAGCCAGCAATGGCAATTGCGCGGAATGCGATTGTGGTCGGTGTCGGGTTCTTACCTTTATTAGCTGCGCCATTAGTGCCTTACCAAACCGTTGGGGTATTTATTGCTTCAATTTTATTTTTAGCAGGGGTGAGTTCATTATTGATTCTTCCTGCCTTGATTACTTTAATGCCTAGATTGTTTTTTAGAAATCTTAAGCAAACAGTATAAATAACATAACATACAAAGCGTTATGCCGTAGGCTGGGTTACGATTTTTTTGCGTAGCAATAAAATCGTAACCCAGCATTGCTGGATGCGCGTAAAATGCTGGGTTACGTTTGCCGCGCTACGCTTGCAAATCTAACCCAGCCTACATTCGTAATTTTTTGTTTAAACATCATTTATGCTTAACTTAATGGCTGTGATGATAACCGTTTTTATTTGAAAAACTATATTGAAAACGGTCGCTTGGACAACCCAATTTTACATTGACAGGAACACGTATGAATATAAAACAACTTCTCTTAGGCATCAGCACTTTAGTCGCAAGCAGTATTGTATTTGCTGCTCCAACCGTTGATGAAATCGTCAACCGTACCAACTATACCGCTTACTACCAAGGTCAAGATGGTAAAGCCAAAGTTAAAATGACCATTAGCGATGCACAAAACCGTACACGTACGCGTGAATTTGTCATTCTACGTCGCGACGTACCGACGACAGACGAATTGGCGGGTAATGCCTATGAAGGCGACCAAAAAATGTATGTTTATTTTAGCCGCCCTGCCGATGTCAACAAAATGGTTTTTTTGGTTTTGAAGAAGAAGCAAGGTCTGGACAACCGTTGGTTATATCTACCTGCTTTAGATTTAGTCAAACGTATTGCAGCGAGTGATAAACGCACCAGTTTTGTTGGTTCTGACTTTTTGTATGAAGATGTGTCAGGGCGTAACTTAAGTGCCGATAAGCATGTGTTAATCGGTGAAGATGCGAATTATTATATTGTTGAAAACACGCCAATTGCAGCCAGTGAAGTTGAGTTTTCTAAATATGTAATGTATATCCATAAGACGACTTTCTTACCCATTTCTACCGAATATTATGATAAAAAAGGGGTAAAGTACAAAACTTATACAGCCTTAGCAGTAGATACGATTGATGGACATCCTACGATTACCAAATCAGAAGCGAAAAACTTACAAACAGGCGGCAGTACCTTAATGGAGTATAGTTCAGTACAATATGACCAAGGCATTCCTGATGATATTTTTAGCGAGCGTTATTTAAGAAAGCCGCCTAGAAAATTATTGCGTTAATAAGCGATACATTTAAGACGAGACATGCCGTATGTAGGCTATGCACCGTATACCCTCATTCTAGCGAAAGGTACGCGATGCGATACCCTACTTTTGTGGTCGCTAAAATAGGATGTGTTGAGGTACGAAACGCATTTTTCTTGCCTTTGATGCGTTTCCTGTCGTCAACACATCCTATATAAAATGCTTAACTTAATGGTAGACTCCATGATACGGTACGTCATTCACAATATTTTACACAAACACCATGCGCCTATCTTTACTCCCTCTGACTACTGCACTTATTTCTAGCACAGGAATAAGCCTAGCCGCTCCGCCTCCATTACCCGCAGGCTTAGAAACACCCGCGACGACTGCCCCCAACTTACCCAAGGGATTGACATCCCCAAGTTTACCAGCAGGGCTAGAAACGCAACCCTCCAGCGCGCCTGCTTTACCTGCGGGTTTATCCGCTCCTAGCTTGCCCGCAGGATTAGCTGCTCCCAATAATGCGCCTGCTTTACCTTCTGGCTTATCAGCCCCTAGCTTGCCGACTGGTTTAGCGGCGCAGCCTGCTCCTGCATTACCTGCAGGACTTGCCAGCCCTACGGCTCCTGCATTACCAACAGGTCTTAATACTTCTCCAAACTTGCCGACAGGGATCAATAATACCGTAAGCACACAAACATTAGAAGAGCCTGAAAACACATGGTTAGCAAACCTTTTTTATGTCGATGAAAACGAGCCGTTTATTAATGTTAGCGGTTTCTGGGATATACGCGGCGGAGTACGTACCCAAAGTGATCCGCATGAAGATACTTTTTCTCTAGGTGAAACACGTTTACAAATCGCCTTACAAAAAGATGTCGGCCCTGTTTCATTTAATGTAGTGTCAGATTTTCTGTATGATCCTATCGCCCTTTCACAGCATGTGGATTTAAAAACAGGACAAGGCTGGGTCGATTTACGTGAAGCCAATCTTGCCTTCAGCCCGCTATCTTTTATGGATATAAAGTTTGGGCGGCAAATATTAACCTGGGGAACAGGCGATCTTATCTTTATCAATGATTTATTTCCTAAAGATTGGCAGGCGTTTTTTATTGGCAGAGACTTAGAGTATTTAAAAGCCCCCTCTGATGCCTTAAAAACTTCATTCTTTACGGATTATGGAAACTTAGACTTTGTTTACACGCCTTGGTTTAATGCTGACCGCGGTATTACAGGCGCAAGAGTGTCTTATTACAATCCGATGACCGATAGTATCGAAGGCAGAAATGCGATTATTGATTCCGAAGTCCCTGATGATGGCGAATATGCTTTACGCCTTTACAAAACCATTGCAGGTAATGAGTTAGCCTTATACGGTTATCACGGTTACTGGAAAAGTGCGATGGGGTTTAACCCGCAAACAGGCAATGCGCGCCATCCTAAAATGCGTTCACTCGGTGCAAGCGCTCGTCGCCCTGTTTGGAAAGGGATAGCGAATATAGAAGTCGGTTATTATGATTCCTATGAAAAAAGTGCTTATCAAGATCCTTTTACCACCAATAGTGAAGCGCGTTTTTTAATCGGCTATGAACAAGAAGTGATGAAAAACTTTTCGGTGGGTTTGCAATACTATGTGGAATGGATGCAAGATTATAAAGGCTATGTTGCAGGGCAAGAAATGATAGGCGGGCGAGTGACTAGAGATGAAGTTAGGCATTTATTAACCAATCGCCTCACTTATATGAGTCACCAGCAAAATGTGACATGGTCACTCTTTACTTTTTTCTCGCCATCGGATTTAGATGCTTATTTTAGACCGACGATTAGTTATAAAGTCACTGATGCATGGATGACCGAAGTGGGGGGTAATTTCTTTGTCGGTAAAGAAAAGTATTCCTTCTTTGGGCAATTTGAGCAAAATAATAATGTGTATATGTCGGTGCGTTATAGTTTTTAGTTGGTAGGGACGGTTGGGTTAGGTTTGCAAGCGTGACGTGGTAAACGTAACCCAGAATTTTATTACCCCCTAGCCCCTATAAACACTTTGATATTTGTAGCGAAGGAGACTGTAGTATGACCATTCCATCATAAGTTACATCCTCATCAAATAAATTCAATTCACTCGTTTGAATAAGAATCACTTTTTTTGATTTTTTAGTTTTCTTGGCTTTCAGTAAATAGACCGCTGCTTCCGCTAAAGTCTCATTGTTTTTTTGAACTCGAACCAAGACAGGCGTATTTTCATAAACCTCAACTAAAATCGCATCAATGCCTTTATTTCTTTGTACAGGATTAAAATCAATCCCTTTTAATAAAGCTAAAGCATCTTTGTCTACGTTAATATAAGAAGCTCTTCCCTTGCTCAAAAGCTTTGAATGGGTCTTAATAGGATTTTTTATGCGACTTAATGAGAGCTTAACCGCTTCTTCAGATTGGTCTATGCCTATAAAATCACGGCCTTGTAACTTTGCAGCGACACAAGTTGTGCCACTACCACAAAATGGATCTAAAATTACATCGCCTTTTTCCGTTGTCAGTTCAATGACGCGCTCTAAAAGTAACAAAGGTTTTTGTGTTGGATATCCGACTCGTTCTTTTGCTTTTGGGTTTAAATAGGGGATTTCCCAAACATCGCTTAATGGAACGCCTTTCTTTTTATCCCCATGCTTAAATTCTCCCTTATCATCAAGCTCATAAACTGATTTATTATGTTCGTCCCTTGTTCTACGTTGTAATATTTGGTCAATATTAGTCGTTTCTGAATAAGCGGTATAAATAGGGTTAAATTTAAAATCTTTTGATTTTGAATAAAAATAAATATTTTGGTGGGCAGGCAATAAACCTTTTTTAGAGTTAGACCACCGTTTATAACTCCAAATGATTTCTGATTGGAAGTTATTTGCACCAAAAACTTGGTCTAATAGTGCTCTAATAATATGCTCTCCACTTTTATCGCAGTGAATAAAAATTGAACCTGTTTCTTTTAAAAGGCCGTGCATCAATGTAAGGCCTTTTTTTAGAAAAGTGGCGTATTCTTTATGGCTCCCCCAAATATCGTCAAAACTAAATTCTTGAGTTCTTTCTCTGTTTTTCAGGGTGTGTTTTTTTTCTGTAAAAAAAGGCGGGTCAAGGTAAATAAGATCAATGGATTCTTTTTCAATAAGCTGCATTTTATCTAAGCAGTCACCGTGTAAAATCTGATTAATCATGTGCAGTCTCATTATCTCTACGCTGTGCAATATCGATTAAAATAGATTTTAAATCATAGCCACTTGTTTGACAAAGATAATCCCATGCATCATCACCAGCATAATATTCTCCATTAACACCGTTATAAAGTGTTTTCAGAGTTTCTTGAATTTTAATAGCTTGTTCCCTTTGGGGGTAATAAAACATCACCCGAATGGGTTTATATCCATGTTCTTTTATGACTTTAACTCTCGTATGCTCTTTGGTAATATGATCGCCGTCTGTGGTCGCATCCCGCCACTTTAATTCAATTGCCTCATTGCCATTTAAAAAGTCTATTTCAAATGATTTAGGTCTTTGCCCCTGAGTATTTTCTACCGTTGTTTTGCCACCCTGACTATTGGAGAAAAATAGGCAAAGTGAAGCCGCTTCTTCAAGAAATGAACCTGCATATTTATACAAAAAACGTCCTGTATTTTGGTATTCATCTTTCTACTTTCATGCGTTTGTATTATTTATATTTAAGATAATGACCCAAATATTACATTTCCCATTTATATGCGTCACAAAGATTTCAGCTATAGTAATACATACAGCCATATTATGATTGCTTTATCTAAATGGGAACTGTAATGCCTGTATCAACAATAAGCTGTTTTTTTATTTACCGTACCCCTTTAAATATTTAGAGTTTGTTGATAAATCACTGGGGGCATTTTCAATCACTCCAATATCCTGCTGAATTAAATCTAAGCATGATTGTGTTACTTTTTTGGCTCTATATGGAATACAGTGGTAATGAAATCTTAGCTTACCGCATAAAAAGTAAATTAAATTACTAAAATCACTCAAAAACTTACTTCCCCGTTATTTTACGCATTAACATTAAAATACGCGGCTTAGCACTATTGGCATAAGAAAAGCCTAAACCAGCACGGAATATTTCAGGGATATAATAACGCTCTATACCATTCTTATCAGCATCTTCATAAACAGCACCAATATCAATCAACATGTTAATCGTGTCTTTATCAGAATTTATCTGATCTAAAGTAAAGGGGATTTTTCGTTGTTCACTCCGTAACTGACTAAGTGTCTTAGCCCAGTTTTTCAATAAAGGATACTCTTCTTGCATTTCCGTTATTTTATCTTTACTACAGGAGTTTAAGGATTTTCTAATAGCTTCAGGAAAAAGCAAGCGATCTGACCATCTTTCAGCTTGTGAGGGACTGGAGATAGGTGTCTTCAATGTTTCTTCGGCGGAGTAACGTAGTAATCTGATAATATCTCGTGCTTGAATTCTGGCTTTAAAATCAGTTAAAGCAGCATACACCCAATTAATTGTATAAGGTTGGCGCTCTCCCCCTAGCTTTTCACCCCATAGTTTTTTGAGTGCTTGCTCAATATCATGCTGAGATAACTCATTAATATTTGTATCTTTTGATAGCCCAATAATACTGGCTTGCGCACATATCCAATAAACTAACTGTAAATAAGAGGTTTTATCCCAATATAAGTCGTATTTAGCATAAAGTTTTTCAAATTGAGCCGTGTTTTGGGTAATGGCATACCTCAAAAAATCTCTTCTAAGAAAAATAATCATACCAAAATTAGCATCCATTAATTCAGCACTCATTTCATTAGGTAATTGAATCAGTGATTTTACGGCTATTTTCTGGGATTCATTTTTTGAAATATCACTAAAAATTTCTTCTAGACCATCAAAGAGAAAAATAATCCGAGTATTTTTTTCGGCTAACACTTTATTAATAATGGAAAACTTTAAATTTTCTTTTAAATGGCTTGAATCAAAATGGCTCTCTGTCAGTAAGCTGTTAATTAAATTAACCCAAAATTTTCGCCACTCTAATTCATCAACAATTTTTTGACTAATAAATTTAGAAATTTCATTTTTTATATGACTTAAATCAAGATTGATATTATCAATTTCTCTTGCTTGATTGATAATATTTTGCGCTTCATCTTTTCCGTACTGTGCTTGTAATACAGGGTATATATCAGGGTCCTTTTTCTCAGCAGGTAAAATATCAAGTTTTTTTAAAAATACACTCCATTTTTTAAAGCGTGATAGTTGAATGTAATTGAATGTTTTTCCTGCTCCTTTAGCTCCAATACAAACAACTTGAGGTAATTTTTCAATATGATTTTCAGCTAAATGGCGTAATGATTGGGTAATTAATAAATCATCATTTTTGCCCTGCTCTGCAAATTCATATTGCTCACAAATATCTTTTAACTTTTTTACTTCGGTTATTCTATTATCAAGAGAAGTGCTTTTAATTGGGAGTACTTGTTTAACTACATGAACTGCCCAACTTGATATAGAGCTCGCTTTTTCTAATTTGTTTCTAGCATCCCTCCATGTGGAAATAAAGGCTAGTTCATCATGGTAGTCAGTCTCTTCAATTTGTAAGCGTGTTCTTTGTATGTCTTCAAAGCCATCATTTAAGCTATACGCTTCTAATAATTTTTCACGAGCATCATCTAAAACGGTGACTTTAGATTGACCTCTAAAGTCAGTTTTAACCATGCTGATAATAACTTTAGGATCGGTATATTTTTCTTCCTTAACTTGCTCTAAGCTAGGTGAAAAGTGAGCTAATTTTTTTAATATGAGTTGTGTGCCACGTATTGACTGCTCAGATACGGTACTCACTAGATAACGCTCTACTCTAGGGTCGAATAAAATAGGGCTAGATAACTCAGTTAATCCAGCTCTAAGGTCAATTAAGACAAATTCAGCACCTAAAGCCGTTGCCAATTTATAAATGGCTTCGCTATATTCCCAGCGATTATTAATATTTTTGGCAATATGTTGCGGAAAAACCTGCATACTCAATAGTTGTTCTTCATTTAAAAAAGCAGGTAAAAAATAAAACCCTAGTGGGTTGGGCGATTTTTTTAATTCTTTCGCATAAAATTCAATGGTATCGTCTAAATCAGTAGGAGGGTAGTTATAAGCTTCTAAATAATCGACTAAGGAAACGTTAGGTAAGAGGCCTTCTTTATCATTCCAGTAACTTAATCCAGGCGCTTCAATATCGGCATCAATCACTAATATATTTTTACTGTGCTGTATTAATTCAAATAAATATCCAGCTAAGTGAGTTGTTCGACTTACACCGCCCTTAAAGGAGTGAAATGCAATAATTTTAGCACCTTCAAAGTCTGACTTAGGGAAGAGTTGTTGGGTAATTCGTTCATCTTGTTCAGACCCTTTTAGATATTCCAAATCTTTAAAAAAGGGGCGTGCAAATAATTCCGCATTATGGGTAACGGCTTCTTCAATAGTAAATTCAACAGGAATAATCGATGTATTAATCTCTGGGTTAATCTCTGAGTAAAAAGCATTGTTTATCTCATCAAACCACTTCTCAAACCATTCTTTTAATAGCTGTTTGACGGGGTTTTTACTAGACTCATCAATAACTGCTATTTCAATCGCGTCATAAAAACAATCTATTCGTGTAATTGTTTCTGGTAATTCGCTGTAATTAAAAGTTTTTTCTTTAAATACACGTTCAATATCTAGCCATGTTCTAATAGGAGTCATGCGTTTATTTCCTGTCTAACCCACTGAGAAATTTTGAGTAATTGATTTTCAATATCACTATCAAGCACTGGGTTATAAGAACTGCCTCCATAACGCCACATTTGATTAAAATCCCCTACTCCAACATTTCTTGGAGTATCAGGATTTCTAAGATTATTCATTTTAGTTGCTTTAAGGTGTAACTTTGAAGGGGCATGAAGAGCGGTAAGAAGTTTATTAATGTCATGTCCACCATACTCCTTTAAGTCTTTGGATAAACGATCAGTTCTGTTTTTATTTTCGCCTTTTAAAATAATAACTTTTAAACCACATTCAATGGCATAAAATAACAATAAGCGATGAGCATTGGTTTTATTGACCAATTCTGATGCGGTTAAATTATTTCTCCAAGCACTTTTAAGTTCTCTGTCGCTAAACGCTAACATAAGTTTCTTGTTTAACCATTGTTTGTATTGGTTGAAAAAAATATAAAATTTATTCTCATTTTTTAGTGTTATGACTAAAGCTTAAAACCGCCCAAAACGTGTTTTGGACTCCTGTTTTAATGGCTCATGGAATGTAAGCCAATATAGACTGAGATAAAAGATAACACCCCTTATAGAGGTGTTATCTTTTCAATCATACAAATTACTGAAACTTTTCAGCCCGTTTAATCAACTTCGCTAAGTTTTTCTCATCAGGGTTCCACGGTGTCCCTGGGTGAATAATCACCGCAGTACATTTTTCAGCTGCTTTAACTATATCTTCAAAAGTTCCCGCGGTGGGGTCAATGATAATGGCTTTTTTATCAGCATTGTATTTGAATATTTTAGGGTTAATATCCACACATTCATCACAAGTTGTACAATCTGGCGTTTCTATCCAAACAGGCTCATGCCCTCCTTTAGCGGCAGGAGCAGGGCTTGCGGCTGCGGCAGGTGTTGCGCTAGCTGTCGCGGCGGCTGGAACGACTACGGGGGGCGCATTGACAGCAGGAGCTGCTGTGAGTGCAGTGGTTAAGGCACTTGCATCACCGCCAGCCATCGCCATTAAATTACCTGCAATACTCGAAGCCATTTCTGCTTTGGCTTGATTGGCAATTGCAGCGACATCGACGACGGTTTTATCTGCGCCATCTAAACCTTTTAACGTACGCCAGAAATTACGTCTTTCTATGGTGGAAAGTACGATTTCTGGATCAACGACCACACGGATTAAGGTATTCGATTCAGGATGTACCGCATGAATATAAGCAATGCTATCTGCCATGTCATCATGGTCTAAGTCGATAAATTCATGTAAGGGAACCATGTCATCATTCCATTGCGATGGCGGTACAAATTTAAAATGCTTTTGAAAACGCCCTTCGGTCATTGCCCAATCAGCAAAAGTAAGCGGTACGCTCATGCTGTCTTCTATCCCGTATTCATCGACAAATTTTAATTCGTACGTTGTCCAATCCAACTCTAAATCTGGGTTGCCTTTTAAGGACATACTTTTTTCCCATGTATCATCTTCACGAGGATCATAGGTCATTAATGGATACGCGCGTGATTCTACCGCGAGTTTACTTTGTCTATCTGCTGCATCATCGGCAACACCATGTTCAGGTTGACACACGGCATAGATATTAAAAATCGCAGGGCCGCGATAATTTAAGCCGTCGATATACCCTTCAATTAAATGGTTGGGGTGCGCAATAGTGCTTTGTAAAGTGTAAGTTGTCCTATGCGCCATAGAAATTAAGCTCATTTCTTTACGGCGTTCGGTTTTTCCTTTCCACTCTTTACCATACGGAGCCATATCGGACACCTGCCCGATAAAGCCAGAGGTACACGCTTGTCCACCCGTATTAGAATAAACTTGCGTATCTAAGATCAATATTTTCAGTGGCATTCCTGACATAATGCTACGTGATAGGTTTTGGAAACCAATATCATACATCGCGCCATCACCCCCGACGGCAACGACTGGCGGACAAAGCAGATACTCTTCTTCGCTGAATTGATGCCAATCAAAATACTTAAAGAAATGTGCATTTTCTTCTTTATCGTATTTGCCTGCAATTTCTAATTCAGCCATGCGCATTGCCTTAAAGCCATCCGCCATTTTGACCATGTGACCTTCAAAAATCCCCATCGCTAAGGAAGTTGCATCTTGAAATAAGTTATTTGCCCACGGAAAAGGGTAAGGGTTAAACGGGAATGTTGACCCCCAAACGGAGGAGCACCCTGTACTATTGGTAATCCCCATTTCCACCCGACCATTGCCTGTCACACCGTCGGTATATTGCCATTTTAAATGCTTCAATTTAGCAACAATTTGCGCTGCCCATTTTAACCATTTGGCATCAATTGGATCGCTAGCCTTGCCCTCACTTAAAGAGCTACTTAAATTGCTCAGTGTTAAATCAACATTTTTATTTGCTTCAATCGCGGCTTCGACAGCTTCTATGTCGCTAATATCCAGTTTTTCTGAGAGTTTCAGGCGGATATGTTTTTCCATGCCTGTAATGCGCTCTTCGATTTTAGCAATCTGCTTTTGAACCCGTGGCTGCATTAAAGCGGTCACTGTGCCTGTAAATAAATGCACAATAGTTTTTTCACCACAGCCTAAACACGCGCCATCGCCACAGTTCATGGAGGAATAGGTACGCTTATCCAGCATCATGGTGGTGAGTGCACCGATTTTTTCATCTAAATCATCAATACGTCTGTATTTTGGATTGGAAGTGGGTAAATCATTCCAATATTCCCAGTCATTACGCAAAGTTTCTACACTTTCTACGGTTTGTTTAATCGGCTCTAAAGCTTCATCAGGGCAGACTTCCACACATTCCATACAGCCTTTACAGGTCATTGGATTGATAGTGATTGAAAATAAACCGCCATTATTCGGTGTGCGTTTATTCACGGCATCGTGATAAGGCTTGGTAATGGCAAATTTAAATTCGCCCATTTGCTCTTTAAACCATGCAAATTCCTGTGTCACTTCGGCTTGTTGTTCTTCTGGATATTCTTTAATCGTTTCGCCTATCGACT
>WTCM01000143.1 GCA_013138595.1 Methyloprofundus sp.
CTAAAGCCGAATTAGAAACAGCAAAAAGTGGTTATAACGCTTTAGACCTCTAATATACGTTATATGCTTAAGGAGCGAGGATACTATTCAATTCTCACTCCTTAAGTATATTTTTCACCACCTCCCCTATACTAGCTGCAATCAGGTATACTCTCCGTCATTTTTAAATTTCAAATAGAGAGAAACAATGAGACCTAGCGGACGTACGCCCGACCAACTGAGAGAAGTCAATTTTACCTGTGGCTTTACCAAACATGCGGAAGGTTCCGTGTTAGTCGAGTTTGGTGACACGCGGGTACTTTGTACCGCCAGTGTCGAAACCCGAGTACCACGTTTTTTAAAAGGCAAAGGTCAGGGCTGGGTGACCGCTGAATATGGTATGTTGCCGCGCTCTACTCACACTCGCATGGGACGCGAAGCTAGCCACGGAAAACAAGGCGGACGTACGCAAGAAATCCAACGTTTAATTGGGCGTTCATTACGTGCCGCTGTGGATTTATATGCTTTAGGTGAACATACCATTACGATTGATTGTGATGTCTTACAAGCCGATGGCGGAACCCGTACAGCAGCAATTACTGGCGGCTTTGTGGCTTTGTCGATCGCCATAGAAAAAATGCTGAAACAGAAAAAGATCAAAAAGAATCCTATACATGGGCAAATCGCTTCTATTTCAGTGGGAATCTATAAGGGTGTACCTGTGTTAGATTTAGACTATAAAGAAGATAGTAACGCTGAAACTGATATGAATGTGGTGATGAATGATGCCTCTGCTTTTATAGAAGTACAAGGAACAGCTGAAGGGCATGCTTTTCATCAGGAAGAATTAAATGCGATGCTAGTGCTTGCTAAAAAAGGCATTAGTGAGCTTTTGCTTAAGCAGTCTGAGGCATTGGCTGAGCATAGTTAAGTATTTTATAGGATGTGTTGACGATAGGACACGCATCAAGTGCCTAAAAGATGCGTTTCGTGCCTCAACACATCCTATTTTCATTTTAATTTAACAGCAGCTACGCGATGCATACCTTACAAGATGGGCACGCCCATCCCACAAACTATTAAATGACATGGCCACTGACTTATGACAAATACCAATCAAATTGTTTTGGCAAGCGGAAATGCTGGAAAAATAAAAGAAATACAAACGATTTTGCATGATTATGCCATTCGTCCGCAATATGAATTTAATATTCCTGAGGCGGAAGAAACAGGCAGTACTTTTGTTGAAAATGCGATTGTTAAAGCGCGAAATGCGGCGGAATATAGTGGTTTAGCGGCGATTGCAGATGATTCGGGTTTAGTCGTCGATGCCTTGAACGGCGCGCCTGGAGTCATTTCTGCACGTTATTCTGGCTTACAGGCAACTGATGAGCAGAACTTGCAAAAACTCCTCGTTGATATGCAGGCCTTTCCTGATGCTCAGCGTACGGCTAGATTTATCTGTGTGATTGTATTTATGCGTCATGCACTAGATCCCTTCCCTATTATTTCTCAAGCCAGCTGGGAAGGCACTATTCTTACTGAAAAGCAGGGAGAAAATGGCTTTAGCTATGACCCCATTTTCTGGGTTCCTAGTGAAAACTGTAGTTCTGCACAATTAGCGGCGAGTCGAAAAAATCAGTTGAGTCACCGTGGACAAGCCTTGCGTCAGTTTGCTGATTTAAACGACCGATAAAATAGAAGCCATCGCGGGGGCTTCATATTGTGTACCTGCCCTTAATAAGGCTGAATATTGGTAGAAAAGTTGACAGCGATTGTATTAGCTCTATTATTGACAATAAAATGAGCACTTCTTAGCTAAAGTCCCTCTCACTTTTCACACAAACCAAGCCTATGACTTTTCGCCCTATACTCTTATTGATCCTGCTTAATCTCTGGATCCCACACAGCAGCGCTCAAACCCTTAGAATGGTTGCCGATCAATGGCCGCCCTATATTGATAATAATGCGGCGCATAAAGGTCTAGCCGCTGAACTGGTCATCGCTGCATTACAAAGAAAAGGCTATCAATCTAATTTACGTATTGATAATTGGCAACGCGCTTTAGAAGGTGTGCAGATTGGTATCTATGATATTGCCTGCGCCATTTGGAAAACCACAGCACGCGAGCAAGACCTGCTCTTTAGTCAGCCTTATTTAGAGAATAAAATTAGCTTTATCAAAAAGAAAGGGCTTAAAGTTAACTATCAACACTTTACTGATCTAACGGATTTTATCATCGGTGTGCAACGCGGTTATGCTTATGATGAAGCTTTTATGCGTTCACGTGCCTTACTCAAAGTGCCTGCAAACCACTTAATCCAAAATCTACAAAAACTCAGCCAAGGCAGTATTGATCTTACTGTCGGCGACCAACGCGCGATTAAATTTAGCTTACAACAATTTATGCCCACACATGCGAATGAGTTTGAATTTTTAGAGCCTCCCCTCGCACAGAAAAAACTGTATATTGCGGTGAGTAAAACCAATCCTGCGGCACAAACGATTATTAATGACTTTAACCTAGCGATTAAAGAAATGCAGCAAGATGGCAGCTACGCAAAAATCCTCAACCAATACCCTTAATTATGCGCATATACTTTATTACTGTTGGTCAAAAAATGCCTAGCTGGGTCAAGCAAGGCTATGATGAATACGCTAAACGCATGCCTAAAGAATGTGAACTTGTTTTAAAGGAAGTTCCTGCAGGTAAGCGCGGTAAAAATAGCGATGTGAAGCGTATCATTCGTGATGAAGGCGAAAGAATGCTCGCGGCTATCCCCAAAAATTGCCATATCGTGACTTTAGATGTCCCTGGTAAAGCGTGGAGTACGCCTGTGCTCGCAACTGCGATGCAAGATTGGTTGGTCGGTGGACAAGATATTGCTTTATTAGTCGGCGGCCCTGAAGGTCTCGCTGATTCGGTTAAGCAAATCGCACGTCAGTCATGGAGCTTATCTAAATTAACCTTTCCCCACCCTTTAGTGCGTATTATTGTTGCCGAACAGCTATATCGCGCTTGGAGCATTATTAATAACCACCCTTATCACCGCTAATGACACCTGAACTTATTTTAGCGTCTGCTTCACCGCGACGTAGCGAATTACTCAAGCAAATTGGATTACCACATAGTATACAAATTGCCGATATTGATGAAACGCCTTTAGCTAATGAGCAAGCCGCTGACTATGTCTTGCGTACTGCTCAGGCCAAATCGCTTGCTATTCAGCAGCAATGTCTGACTAAAGCCGTGATTCTAGCCGCTGATACTTCAGTGATCCTTGAGGGGCAGATTATGGGTAAACCCGATAATCTGGAACATGCACTCAGCATGTTAAGCAAGTTATCAGCCAATACGCATCAAGTTTATAGCGCGGTTTCTATACGTGGTCAGCAGATACAGCACTGCTTAAGCATCTCTAATGTGACTTTTCGTGCCATTTCCGAGCAAGAAATTATACAATACTGGCATACGGGAGAACCTGCGGATAAAGCAGGGGCTTATGCTGTGCAAGGTTTGGGCAGTGTATTTATCCAATCTATTCAAGGTAGTTACTCTGGAATCATGGGCTTACCCTTATTTGAAACCGCGCAACTATTAGCTAATGAAGGAATAAAAATTTTCAATGAGTGAAGAAATACTAATTAATGTAACCCCCCCTGAAACCCGTGTGGCCATTGTTGAAAATGGCGTTGTTCAAGAAATCATTATTGAACGCGCGCAACAATTAGGTTTAGTGGGAAATATCTATAAAGGCACGGTTTGTCGTGTGCTTCCAGGCATGCAAGCGGCTTTTGTGGATATAGGCTTAGATCGCACCGCCTTTTTGCATCTTTCTGATTTATCAAGTCAAGAACTCGCCAGTAAAGACTCAGAAAATATTGAACATTTTCTCTTTGAAAGCCAGAAAATTATCGTTCAAGTTTCTAAAGACCCTATCGGCAGTAAAGGCGCACGCTTAACCACCGAACTGTCTATTCCTTCTCGGTATCAAGTTTATATGCCTTATGCGCATAAAGGCGGGGTTTCACAACGTATAGAGTGCGAATCCGAAAGACAAAGATTACGTAACTTCCAAGATAACTTTCAAGAAAAACATAAGTCAGGCGGTTTTATTGCCAGAACCGCTGCGGAATGTATAGACGAAACTATTTTAGAATCAGATATGCTGTTTCTCTTACAATTATGGGACTCGATTAAAGAAAAAATCGCCTCAGCAGAAACCAAAACACTGATACATTACGACCTGCCCTTAAGCATTCGTACTTTACGTGACCTTTACACCGAAAATATTGAAAAAGTAAAAGTCGATTCACGTAAAACTTATCATAAGCTGGTTGAGTTTGCCGAAGAGTTTGTCCCTGATATTTTACCGATTATTGAGCATTACACTCGCGAGCGTCCTCTCTTTGATATTTACAATATTGAAGATGAAATCGAAAAAGCGCTGAATCGTAAAGTAAACCTCAAATCTGGCGGTCATCTTATTTTTGACCAAACAGAGGCAATGACTACGGTAGATGTCAATACAGGTGGATATGTCGGCGGTAGAAACCTAGAAGAAACGATTTTTAAAACCAATCTTGAAGCGGCTCAAGCGATTTCTCGGCAATTAAGATTACGTAATCTTGGCGGCATTATCATTATTGATTTTATTGATATGCAAAGTGAACAGCATAAAAGTCAGGTACTGAAAGCTTTAGAAAAAACCTTAGATACCAGCAATGCTAAAACTAAAATCACCGAAGTTTCTGCACTGGGGCTGGTTGAAATGACGCGTAAACGTACGCGTGAAAGCTTGGCACATATTCTGTGCGAGCCTTGTTCAGTTTGTGGTGGTAAAGGTGCAATGAAAACGGCTGAAACCATTTGTTTAGAGATTTTTCGTGAAATTATTCGTGAAGTTAGGCAGTTTAATGTACAACAAATTTTGATCTTAGCATCAGTCACTGTGGTCGATAAATTACTCGATGAAGAAGCCGATGTACTGGCTGAATTAGAAGCGTTTTTAAGTATACGCGTCAAATTTAGATCAGAGTCTGAATATAATCAAGAACAATATGATGTGGTTTTATTGTAAATCCCTACTTACATCAGCCCAAAACGTGCTTTGGACTCCCGCTTAAAAAAACTTGTGCACCGACTGCAGCTAGTGTTGATTAGCTCATTTTTAACCTTAGAAACAGTAGGTGCAAAAACCCTGCACAGAGCACTAGCACCACGTATAATACCCGCAACAATAACTCAAAGTTGGAGAATAATATGACTGATAACTGGATTGCACCTTCTATTCTTTCTGCGGATTTCGCTAAATTAGGCGAAGAAGTTGATAATGTTTTAGCCTCTGGTGCTGATGTAGTGCATTTTGACGTAATGGATAATCATTTCGTCCCTAACTTAACGATTGGTCCTCTAGTGTGTGACGCGCTTAGAAAACATGGTGTGACTGCACCCATTGACGTACATCTAATGGTAGAGCCTGTCGATCGTCTTATTCCTGATTTTGCTAAAGCAGGCGCAAGCATGATTACTTTCCATCCAGAAGGTTCAGTGCATATTGACAGAACCTTACAAATGATTCGTGACTTAGGTTGTAAATCAGGATTAGTATTTAACCCTGCGACACCGCTTAGCCACCTTGATTACGTGATGGATAAAGTAGATATTATTTTATTGATGTCTGTGAATCCAGGTTTTGGCGGTCAATCCTTTATTCCTGCGACATTGGATAAACTACGTGAAGCAAGAAAAAGAATTGATGATAGCGGTTTTGATATTCGCCTAGAAGTTGACGGTGGTGTGAAAGTTGATAATATCCGTGAAATTAAAGCAGCAGGTGCTGATATGTTTGTGGCAGGTTCGGCAATTTTCAGCCAACCTGACTATAAAACCGTGATTGATGAAATGCGCGCTGAATTAGCAAAAGCTTAGCCCACGTACAGGAAACAGAACATGACTCAAGATGAAAGTAAACGTAAAGCTGCAGAAGCTGCTTTAGCGTATATTAAAGATGTAGAAATTTTAGGCGTAGGAACAGGTTCAACGGTTAACCATTTCATCGATTGCCTAGCGGATTTTAATTTAGCAGGCGATATTAAAGGCGCGGTTTCTAGCTCAATTGCAACCACAGAAAGACTGAAAAAAATCGGTATTCCTGTGATGGAATTAAGCGAATCAGGTAACTTAGACGTATACGTTGATGGTGCTGATGAAGTTAACCCCTTAAAAGAATTAATCAAAGGCGGCGGTGGTGCACTGACGCGTGAAAAGATTATCGCAGGTGCAAGTAAGCAATTCGTGTGTATTGTAGACGAAAGCAAAACCGTTAAAGTATTGGGTGACTTCCCTTTACCTATCGAAGTCATTCCAATGGCACGTAGCTATGTGGCGCGTGAAATTGTGAAATTAGGCGGCCAACCTATCTGGCGTGAAAATTACTTAACCGATAATGGCTGTGAAATCTTAGATGTGCATAATATGGAAATCGCTGAACCACTAGCCTTAGAAAGATTAGTGAATAATATTGCTGGGGTTGTGACCGTTGGAATTTTTGGTGTCAGACCTGCTGATGTCGTGCTTATTGCTAAAGAAACAGGTGTAGAAACGATGTAGTCTTTTCTATTTTAGAAAATTCTTACTCAAAAGGTCGACTTAGATTTTTTCTAAGTCGACCTTTTTTTATGCGCGCCTTTAAATAATTTAGCGTGATTTACTTTCTTTAGTCATCACTTTCCCTGTAATAAAATTAATCTCGTAATCCTTTTCCAAATCACTCCATTGTAATGTTGATTTGCTAATCCCTAGCATTGAAGAGCTTTCTGAGTTGGCTGGCTTACCTAATAATTCTATGACTTTCTCTTTAGAGTCCCCTGCGCTAATTTGCGTAAACTGAGGGTCTAAAGATTGTAGACTGGTATCGCAAGCGGCTAATAATAAAAGTAGGCTGCTGAGTAGTAATTTTTTCATTTGTTGTATCCTGAGTGGGTTTAGTATTCCACATTTTATATAATTGTAATATTGTTTTATACCATTTAACGTAGTAGTGAGGGCTATTTAAAACCCCTTTAAAAACCTCGATATATTTCTTGTTTTATAATCTCCCCAAGGCATCATTCTCTTTTCTGGGTAAGTCACATATAAAAACCGTTTTGCACGAGTAAAAGCAACATATAGATTGTTTTTTTCCTGCTTCAACTCAATACCACCATTACGCACAGCTCTATAATCTGGAAAAGTATCATTATCCATGCCCATAATAAAAACAATATCAAACTCTTGACCTTTCATCGTATGAACGGTACTTAATGTGATGCCAGAATGCTGTGCTAATGGATGAGTTTGCCCTAAAGCCATCGCATTTTTAAATTGATGCAATGATTTGTTATCTGTTTTTCTTGCATAGTTGTGCCAATGTTTCAATAATTCATTAATATCATTGATGATCATATTTTTTTCATTTTCATCTTCAATATTTATATTATCTTTTAAACTTTCAAAATTCCTTTTCAAGTTACTTCCATCGTCATTTAATTCAACCACTAAAATGATCACCTTTTTCATTGATGGGTCTAATATTAAAGGAACAATATTTTCTAAATTTACATTGCTATCCTCTATTTTTAATCTATTTAACAGCCGCTTTTTATGTAAAATATCTTGTGAATTCAATCTAGCTCTTAAGCCAAGATCAAATATTTTCATTAAATCAGATTCAAACCGAATAGTTCCTGGAGTCATTTTGTAGTAGAAAGGCAGCTTATTTTCTACTAGCTGAGCCTCTAATTGATTAAAGATATATTTATTTCTTGCAAGTACCGCAATTTTTTCATAAGAAATATCACCTTCAATATCCTCATGCTTTTTTAATGAAACTAATGATGTTATCTTATTAATAATCCATCTAGCTTCATCCCCCTCATCCTCTAAAGCTTTTATTTCAAAAATACCTGCTTTAACTGTTTCTGTAATATTTTCCACATCAGGAATGATTTTTCTTGCCGCCTCTAAAATAGCTAATGATGATCGGTAATTTTCATTTAGCTCAAACACAGAGGGACTAAAGTCATGGACAAAGTGTTTATCCATGTAATCAGGAGAGGAGCCATTAAAGTGAAAAATAGACTGATTAGGATCACCCACCATCATAATATTTTTAAATTCACCATTTGCTAATGCGCGTAAAAATTGATATTGAGCATTATTTAAATCTTGTGCTTCATCAATACAGATAGCAAAAAAACTTCGACGATATAACGCGGCTGTTTTAGGGTAATTTACCAATAAACTATAAGCAAGTAATAGCAAGTCATCAAAATCTATGGCATTTTGAGCGCGTAAAATATCTTGATAGTTTTGGTAGAGCAAAACGATATTTTCATCATCAGTATGTTGCTCAAGTTCATTGTCAGCAATTAATTCACGCTTCACCTTTGAAATATAATTTAAAACACGATATCGAAAGTTTTTCTGTTCTTTACTACTTTGAGTTTTATATGTACCTGCATAGGAAGGCGTTTGATTAATGGCTTGTTCAATTAATTCTAATCTATCTGCTTCCTCTTCAAAAATATGTGGCATTTTTGTAAGACCAATTGAATGACCATGATTTTCTAAAATTGACTGGCAAAAACCATGAAAAGTCCCGATAAAAACTCGTTTCTCTATTTCAGATATATCACTTAGCCGCTCCTTAATTTCTGCACCTGCTTTATTGGTAAAGGTGAGTGCAAGTATTTTTTTATTGGTGTTGCCAAGTAAATAACGAATTCTTTCTGTTAAAATTCGTGTTTTACCGCTTCCTGCACTGGCTTTAACATAAATTGCACCATTTTCTGCAAAAACAATTTCTTGTTGTTTTGGTGATAAGTCAATGTGAGGTGTCATGATTCCACCTCTATTTTTAATATGGTAGAAATCTTAGTAAATAGATCAATAACCTTTGGGGGAAGGTCTTTATTACTCACTACAATTTGTTCTGCTATGGAAGGGCCGTATTGAGTTTTATTGCTTGTAATGGTTTTATATAATTTGTCATCATCATAATTTTCTACGATTTTTAAATACTGTTCACTTATCTTACTAAGGTAAGCAATACTTTTCTTAATTTCATCACTAAAACCATCATTAATTAATTGTTTCTCAAAATCATTACCTTCATCTAGAAAGATAATATAGTCAGTTTCGTTCTTACTTTTCAGAGAAGCACATTTAAAAAACTGTTCTCTAATACTTTTTTTTACATTTTTTTCGGCATCACTAAAAATAAGCCAGGGGATTTTCAAGGCTTCTACAAAACGTAAAAATGGCAAATAACTCTTATAACTACCTACCCCAACAAAATCTATTCCTATTTCAATATGTGATTTACCAAAATATTTTTGAGATAAAATTGGCAGAGCCAACTCCTCTGTCTCTCCTTCAGCAAAAATAATGATTTTGGAAAAAAATATCTCCCCTCTAGTATTGATAACTTGTCGGTTTATTTTTCTGATTTCTTCTGAAGTTAAGATATTAGTATCTATTTGACCACAAGTGACAGTTTCACCTTTGTAAAAGCTACGTATTTGACTCAATTCAGCAGTAGCAGCAATATAAGGCGAATGGGTGGAAATGATTTTCTGCCCTACTATTGCATCTATTTGCCCATAGAGTTTTTTCTGAGCATTAGGGTGTAAGTGAGCCTCTGGCTCTTCAATGGCAAGAATAGGAAAAAATACAGATTGTTCTTTCTCAGCATTAATGGATAACAACGCAATAAATGCCTTCAATGTCAGCAGCGAAGACCAGCTCCTTGTTCCCATTCCATGATATTCCATTGAGAAAGGTTCTTTCTGGTCGGAATAATAGATTGTTAAACCTTTGCTCAAATCTCGGATTTTTTTAGTGAAAGGAGTGATTTCTATGCCTTCGCTGTGGCTATCCATTGCGGTATCAAGTTCTTTTAAACTTGTTTTAATAGTGGATAAAATATCACTACTACTCACCGCTTTTTCATTAAGTAATTCTATTTGTTGCTCAATGTCTCTAATATTATCAGCTGAATACTCAATTTTAGATAACATTTTACCAAGGTAAGAATTTCTTAATTTTGTATCTTCCAATATATCTCGTTGTGCATCCATGTAGAAAAAAGGCATTTCGTCAAAATTAAATCCAGATTTATTTCCATTATCACGCTCAAACCAGTGAGTCTCATCTTGTTTAAATTCAGACCAGCTTTGTAAAATATATTGCTGAGTTTTGAAGCTATTCTTTATTGAATCAAAAATAATAATGGTTCTAAGAGGGATAAAAGCATGACCAGTATCATCATGACGAATTCTATCAGTAGTCAATAATACTTCCCAGTTTTCTAAAAAATCTTCATTTCTGATACCATTATCATTAGTAGGTACAATCAAAAGGTCAATGATTATTTTCTCGTTTACTGAACTACCTTGAATAAAAAAATCATCTTGTGAAATAAATTGACGATTCCCTAACGCTATCTGTAATGCCTTTAGGAAAGAGGTTTTTCCTGTATTATTCATCCCTGTCAAAATAGTTGTTTTTTCAAGCTCAACTTCGATATTTTTTAAGCCCCGAAAACCTGAAATACGAACTGTTTTTATTAAAATACTCATATTATTGTTTATATTCTATCGCGGATTATTTACACAGTGAGTGAGGGCTAGACAAATATTACGGCTCCCGTTTAGATAAAGCACAGTATTAAAACTAAATGGCTTTATATGACAGAAATGTTATAACTCACTAAAATGGGAACCGTAATGGCATCATAACTTTTAGTCTAAATTACTCAACTACCTGATCAATCAATAAAGTAATTTCTACGCCTTGCTGTACTGAGACATTTTTAGCCGTGGCAAATAAATCCCCTTTTGCAGCTCTTGGGCTACCTGATAAGGCGACACGTGCGGTAATCTCAACAAAGTCAGCAGAGGATAATTTCGCCGTGGGCATCGCGGCTTTCGTATCATCTAATACGATAGTAATCGGCAGGTCTTTGACTTGCAAACGCTCTGCCGCTAATGGCATGGGCATTTTCGCTTTAGCAAACACAAAAATGCGTTCTTCTGGGTTTAACTTTGCTTTAAACGCTGGGCTAATATTTAAATGAATGGTAATACTCGCTGACTGTGTGCTTGTCGATTTTTTTACAGGTGCAGCGGCTGGCTTAGCTTTAACGGCGGCAACAACAGGAACCGTCACACCCATTTTACGCTGGGTTTGCGCAATCGCAGGATTGATAAATTGGCTAATTTGCGCTTTTCCTGCTTTGATCTTGGCTTTTTCCCATAAACTAATCGCATCGCTATAACGGTCTTGTTGATATGCATGTAAACCTAATAAAATAAGCGCGGTCGGCTCTTCGGGGTCAACCGCTATCGCTTCATCCACCGCTTGTTGCGCTTCTGCAGTCATTTTCTCACCAGATAACTGGAATAATGTCTGTGCATAAGCCGCTTTGACTGAGGCGTAACCAGGGTTGTCTTTACCCACTAAGCCACTCATTTTCTTATACACAGCAGAGGCTTCGTTGTACTTGCCCATTGCCATATAACTATTCGCAAGTAAAAACCATTTTTCTATATCTTGTGGGTTTTCTTCTAATTTAGCTTTGAGTGCGATCACAGCAGCATCAAAATCAGGCGCTTCGCTGCCCATATTTTGTGCTTGCGTAGGTGCTGCTCTTGTTCCTTCCTTGGGCATCACACCTGCAGGCTCGCCTAAAGCGAGGTATTCCTCATAGCCTTGACTCGCGCCTAATGATTGATAGGTTAAAATACTGACGATCACTAATGAACACGCCACACCGCCCATTACTAACCAATTCATTGCGCTGACTTGAGCAGGTCTTATACTTTGTTCTTCTATGGTTAATTGCACATCACCTAGTAAGTTCTTTTCTAATTCTGTTTTTAATAGATGAAAATCAGTCTCTTCTAAATTACCTTGTGCTTGCTCATACTCAAGCTCCGCTAAACGCTCTTGAAAAATATTAACATTTTCCTGCTTTTGCGAGACTTCTGGGTGACTATCTTGGCTTGCCTTATAAACAGCTAAAGGCCATAAGACAATCACTACGGCAAGTAATAACATCGCTGCAAACACAGCCCATAATGTCATCATGATTTTTTATCCTTTTTTATATGCAACAAATCATCCAACTGCTGCGTTTGCGTCGCGCTCAACTCTGTTGCTTCTGCTGTGGTATTCGCTTGCTTTTTTGCCCGCCCTCGTAAAATCCACGCAATACTGATTAAACCTAAAATAATAAATAAAGCAGGCCCATACCAAAGTAAGTAAGTTTGTGGTTTGACGCGTGGCTTATATAAAACAAAATCACCGTAACGCTCAACCATATAATCAATAATTTCTGGGTTGCTTTTATCAGCTTCTAGCATTTGCTGAATTTTAGTGCGTAAATCTTTGGCAATTTCCGCATTAGAATCGGTGAGGTTCTGATTTTGACATTTTGGACAACGCAATTCATAAGCAAGCTCTTGAAAACGTTTTTCTTTTTCAGGGTCTTTAAACTCATACACATCAATCGCTGCTGACAGCATAAAGCTACTCAGCAGTAAGATAAAAGCAAGCATTCCTTTAATTTTTAACACTGTCCCACCCTTTGATAATCGCTTGTATTTCTTGCCAAGCAGCGGGTGTTACCACGCCGACATGACGATGACGAATCTTGCCCTGTGCATCCAGTAAATACGTTTCTGGTGCGCCGTACACGCCTAAATCTAGCCCTAACATACCATCTTCATCATAGATATTAAATTGATAAGGATCGCCGAGCTGGCGCAACCAGTTAATGGCTGCGGCACGCTCATCTTTGTAATTTAAACCAATAATTTCAAGATTACCTTGTGCAGCAATCGCTAATAATTGCTCATGCTCTTGACGACAAGACGGACACCACGTTGCCCAGACATTGACTAAGACAGGCTTACCAACAAAGTCTTTTTTTGTTAAGACACGGTCAGGTTGCTGCAGTGCCGTAACTGAAAATTCAGGAAACGGCTTATCTAATAAAGCAGACGGTAATTCACGCGGGTCGATGCTTAAGCCTTTCCATAAAAAGCCGCCTAAGATCATAAATAAGACCAGCGGGATAAATAATAATAACCTAGGCATTAGCCACTCTCCCGCGTGTTTTTTTCTTACGGTAACGTTTATCAAATACCGTTAATAAACCGCCTAAAGACATTAATATTCCACCCAGCCATAACCAACGTACATAGGGTTTATAATGCACACGCACTGCCCATGCTTCGCCATTATTAAGCGGCTCACCTAAGGCAACATATAAATCTCTAAATAAACCTGCATCTATATCGGCTTCGGTCATCATATTTCGTTTAACGTTATAGCGACGTTTTTCAGGGTGTAAGGTAGTAACGCTTTGCCCATCTTCGGTAATCACTATCGTGGCTTGATCCGCCATATAGTTCGGTCCTTTGACAACTTTTGTACCTTCAAAGGTAAATAAATACCCTGCTAGCTCAACATGATCGCCTTTTGCCATACGCATATCACGCTCTTCACTATAAGTGGACACTAGCGTAATACCAATCGCGGTCACGGCTACGCCAATATGGGCAACCATCATGCCGTAATAACTCATAGAGAGCTGTGAGAGTTTTGTTTTAATCGTAGTGGCATTACGGAATTTACTAATAAATTCGCGTACCACTGTGCTAATCACCCATAAACTGACACTCATGCCTAGAAAAACACGGAAATCAAAACCACCGCCATAAGCAAAAGGGAAAATTAAACCTATCACTAAACTAACCACAGCAGGTAGCCATAGCGTTTTAATCACGGACTCTTGCGAGGTTTCACGCCATCTCACCGCAATAGAAATACCCATTGCAATAGACATTGTACCCATAATGGGGACAAAAACCGCATTGAAATAAGGAGGACCCACAGAAATTTTTCCTGAACCTAGCGCGTCAATTAATAAAGGATATAAAGTACCCAGTAAAACAGTCACAGCCATCACTGTTAAGAAGACATTATTCACTAACAATAAAACTTCACGGGATAACCATGAAAAACTCGATTCACTTTTAACACTGGGTGCTTTTAAAGCATAAATCGTTAAAGAGCCACCCATTGTAATGGCAAGTAACATTAGGATAAAAAAACCACGTTCAGGATCACTAGCAAAAGCATGGACTGAGGTTAATACCCCTGAACGTACTAAGAATGTGCCTAATAAGCTTAAAGAAAAAGCAAAAATAGCGAGTAATAAGGTCCAACTTTTAAACACACCGCGTTTTTCTGTAACCGCTAAAGAATGCACTAAGGCTGTTCCGACTAACCACGGCATGAGTGACGCATTTTCAACAGGATCCCAGAACCACCAACCGCCCCAGCCTAATTCATAATAAGCCCACCAACTCCCTAAAGTAATGCCTAAACCTAGAAAAGACCAAGCAATATTTGTCCAAGGACGTGACCAACGCGCCCATGCAGCATCCATTCTGCCTGATAATAAGGCGGCTAAGGCAAAGGCAAAGGCGACAGAAAATCCGACATAGCCCATATATAACATGGGAGGATGTACAATTAAACCAAAATCTTGCAACAAGGGGTTTAAATCGGCTCCATCTGCTGGATAACTGGGTAAATAACGGGCAAACGGGCTGGAAGTAATCAGTAAAAATGAAATAAAACCAGTACCGACCATTCCCATAATAGATAAAACGCGTGCGAGCATATCTAAGGGTAAGGCTTTACTAAAGCGACTGACAGCAAACGTCCAACCACATAAAATTAACGCCCATAATAATAAAGAGCCTTCATGGCCGCCCCAAATCGCGCTGAGCTTAAATTGGATGGGCATTTGACTATTCGAGTGCTGTGCCACATACACCACCGAGAAATCATCCGTCGCAAAGGCATAGCCTAAACAAAGAAAACTGATAATCATAAATAAGAATTGCCCCAGCGCCAGTGGCTTGGCAAAACTCATCCACATTTCATTGCGTGTTGCCGCACCCACCATGGGCACAACCGCTAATATAACAGACAGTAATAAGCCAATAATTAAAGCAAATTCACCTATTTCAGGGGTCATTGAGCCGCCTCCTGCTTTTTCTTCATTGACTCGGCAATTTCGGGTGGCATATAATTTTCATCATGCTTTGCCAATACTTCATCGGCTTGAAAAACACCGTTGGCATCCATGGTTCCTTGGGCAATAATTCCCTGCCCTTCACGAAATAGATCAGGCAAAATGCCTGTAAATTCCACGAGCACCTGTTTTTCATAATCGGTAATCGCAAACTGGACTTTTAAGGAATCAGTCGAACGTTTAATACTATTATCCACCACCATACCACCTGCACGAATCCGCGCGCCGACAGGGGCTTCGCCGTTAGCAATTTGGCTAGTAGAATAAAATAAATTAATATTTTCACTGAGTGAAAACATCACTAAACCAACAATTAAAGAAGTACCAAATACTAAGCCTAAAATAATCGTTAATCGTTTCTTTCTCTTGGGGGTCATACGCTTCCCTGTTCACGTCTTAAGCGACGCTTTGCATTAATAAAAAACTGTCTTTTAAGTAAATAAGCCGCAAGGATATTATAAATAAATATCGCCAGCCCAATACCATAGCTGAGCCACACATACAGCCCATGTGTCCCCATCTGTAAAAAATCAGCAAATGATGTAAAATTTCCCATTTTTGAATCCTTTTTTAAAACTATTTCTGATAAAACTTGATAGAAGCAAAGTCTTTCAAATTTCTGTAGCCTTGCCCGCGCTATATTCTTCTAATGCTTCTTTGGCAAGCGCATCAAGCTTTCCTGATGCTGCATCTTGTTCTATTTGTGCATCCCACGTATCTGAATCAAAAGTCATAAATGAATATTGCAATTTTATTATATTATGAAAATATTTCATCTAATGAATTTGCCGTTAAGATACGACCTACCCATACATCCAGCTGTTGCTTATCTGCTGAATTAACTTGTAATTCTATTGCTTCGGGGAGTTTAATAAATTTTAGTTTAAGTAGTTTTAATAAGGTTTGAGCTTCACCTCGTGCTTCACCTCGTGCTTCACCTCGTGCTTCACCTCGCGCTTCACCTCGCGCTTCACCTCGTGCTTCACCTCGTGCCTCACCTTCTCGAATCCACTGTGGTATACGGTCTGCTAACATTGTTTTAATCTCCACTAAATCGTTAATCTCAGTTTTTTGCTGTTGCAATTCATCTGAAGGACGTAGTAATACTCTATTAATCCAAATACTAAAACTACGTCTTAATCGAGTCTGTTCGGGACTTGATAGCCATTCTATCAAGCTAGAAATAACCTCAAGTATATCATCATCAGAATTGGAATTTTCTAAGCGAAAAATAGCGGCAACTAGATTTTTTAGTGGAATTAATTCACTGGGCTTATAACTTCCCTCATCCAATATTAAATATTTCAGTGACGGTAAATATTGCTCTAAACCACCAGGCAAACTAACAATTAAATCTTTTAATTCTGTTGCTGCATTCCAGCGTTGTTGACCATTATAAAGAACCACTGGAAAAACAGGCGGTAATAATTTATCAGCGGGTAGTTGTTTAGCTTTAATAAGGTCTTGATACAACAAGCCCATATAAGTCATTAGCCTGACAGCCATAAACTTATCGATAGTTGATTGAAATTCAATTAATAAATAAACATAAATCCAGCTTTGCTGATATTTAACACGCCAAATCACATCATCTTCACGCCCACGTAAATCATCACTGACATAACTTCCTGAAACTTTTTCTAAAGTACTAAAGTCCAGTTCATTTACCCATTCTTCATGCACAAAGCCCTGCAATAAATCAATAATAATTTCAGGTTCAGAAAAAAGCAATTTATAAGAATGATCGTGACTCGCCTTTGCCACTATTTACCATACTCCTGAACCACTTTTGTGACCCACTCACTACGCTTTTCTCGCTCTAAAACTTCAATACGCGCACGGCTCATTAAGATCACGGCAAAAAAACAATAAAAACCTAATACCATAATCAGTAAAGGGATCCACATTTCTGGAGGCATCGCTGGCTTTTCTGTCAAGGTAAACGTTGCAGGTTGATGTAAGGTATTCCACCATTCCACTGAATATTTAATAATGGGAATATTCACTAAGCCGACTAAAGATAAAATAGCCGTGGCTTTATCAGAGCTTGCCTTATTTTCAAACGCGGAATTTAAGGCAATCACGCCAATATATAGGAATAATAATACCAACATTGCGGTTAAACGTGCATCCCAAACCCACCAAGCTCCCCATGTGGGTTTACCCCAAATAGCACCTGTTGCCAGAGACATCACGGCAATTGACGCACCAATCGGTGCACAAGCACCTGCAACAACATGAGCAATTTTCATTTTCCAAATTAAACCCACCGCGCCTGCAATCGCCATCATCATATAATAGGACTGCGCCAGAATAGAGGACGGTACATGAATATAAATAATCCGAAAACTATTGCCTTGTTGGTAATCTGCGGGAGCAAAGACCAAGCCCCAGACCGTTCCTGTTACCAATAACAGCACAGCGGCAACGGTAAACCAAGGTAGCAACTTACCTGTAATCTCATAAAACCAGCGCGGTGAGGCAAGTTGATAAAACCATCTTGGCATTTTTATTTTCATCTATGAAGTCCTTTAGGATAGAGGTTAACTACGAACACTAATTTTTAAAGCTGCCGAAATGGCAAAGGGGGCAAGCATTAAGCTTAAGACTAAAATAGCGGCTAATAAGGCTAAATACCCTTGAATTCCTAAGCCCATTGCCCCTGCTTGAACAGTACCAGCACCGAATATTAGCACAGGTATATATAGAGGGAGAACTAATAAAGAAATTAAAACGCCGCCTTTTCTTAAAGCCACGGTTAATGCGGCTCCAATTGCCCCCATTAAGCTTAAGGTAGGCGTACCTAATAACAGACTCACCACCAATGAAAAGTAACCTTGTTCTGGTAAAAAGAACATCATTGCTACTAAAGGCGAAATAATCGCTAAGCAAAAACCACTCACCAGCCAATGTGTGAGCACTTTCGCTAAAACGACTAAGTATAAGGACTCTGAACTCACCAGCATTTGTTCTAAAGAGCCATCTTCATAATCAGTACGGAAAATGCCATCGACCGATAATAAACAGGCTAGCAGTGCAGCGACCCAAATAACACCAGGAGCCACTTCTGATAAAAATGTGGGGTCAGGGCTGACACCTAATGGAAATAATACCGCTACCATTAAAAAAAAGGCTAAGGGGTTAATAATATCGTTACGATGACGAAACACTAATAATAAATCACGCTTTAGCGCACTCATAAAGAAATTCATCGTATCGCCACCTCATCCAAATTAACGGGGCGTATCGTTTTATTAGGAATGCTTAAATCATGGTGCGTAGTCAAAATAACCGAGCCACCTGCATGAACATGTGCCGCAATCAAAGCTTCTTTTTCACTCACGCCTTTTTTATCCAAAGCAGTGAAAGGCTCATCTAAAATCCATAAGGGTGCATTACTCAAATATAAACGCGCCAAACCGACACGGCGTTGCTGCCCAGCCGAAAGACTGTGACAAGGTACATCTTCAAAGCCGTATAAACCCACTTGTTTTAAGGCTTGCATAATTGTACATTTATTAAGGCTTTTATCGAGTTGGCTCATCCATTGCAAATTTTCTTCTGGCGTTAAACTTGCCTTAACCCCCGCTAAATGCCCCACGTATAGCATGGATTGATAATAATCATCACGGACTTCTTCTAAAGCTTGTCCTTTCCACAACAGGTCACCCGTATAGGCATCTGATAAACCACATAAAATACGTAATAAGGTGGTTTTACCGCTACCATTTTGACCAATAATTTGTACCACCTCGGCGGTATCAATTTTTAATGCAAAGCTGGAGAATAAAACCCGTTCATCACGTTCGCAAAATAAATTTTTGACTTCTAGTGTCATAAAATATAACAAATTCCTTGTTTAAAGTGGCTAGTAATTTACTTTAAATACTTTTCTAGGGGCAACGAAAAAGGTGGGGGATCATCCAAGTTGACGATATTTATTTAATACCAGAGTAAAGTAAAGCTATATCCCGATAAAGCGGGCTAAAGCCCGCTTTACATCTTAAGCCCTACCGTATTTATCCTCATAGCGAACAATATCATCTTCGCCTAAGTAACTACCTGATTGCACTTCCACCATTTCCAATGGAATCACCCCAGGGTTTTCTAAACAATGGATAACACCTAAAGGAATATAAGTCGATTCATTTTCTGATAGCAAAATGGTTTCTTCACCTTTGGTTACTAAGGCTGTACCTTTTACCACCACCCAATGCTCTGCACGGTGATGATGTTTTTGTACTGACAGTTTTGCACCAGGTTTAACCACGATACGCTTAGTTTTATGTAGTTCACCAATATCTACCGAATCATAATGCCCCCAAGGTCGGTAAACCTTACGATGCTGCGTTGCTTCTGCGCGTTTATCTCGCTTTAATTGTTCAACAATTTTCTTAACATCTTGCACTTTATCAATCGGGGCAACCATTACCGCATCATCAGTTTCCACAACAACCATATCTTTCAAGCCAATCACGGCAACCAATTTATTCGCAGAATGAATATAAGAATTCTGCGTATCTAATGCTAAAACATCCCCTGTTAAGGCATTGCCTAAAGCATCCTTATCGGTGACTTCCCATAGTGCTGACCATGAGCCAACATCACTCCATTTTGCATCTAAAGGAATCACTACTGCTTTATCGGTTTTTTCCATCACCACATAATCAATAGAATCTGATGGGCATTGGCTGAAAATGTCTTCAGCGATACGTACAAAATCAGTATCCGTTTCTGCGTGTTCGTAAGCTTGTTTACAGATGGTCAGCATACCGGGTGCAAACTTCTCTAATTCTTCTAAATAACGTGAAGCTTTAAAAGCAAACATGCCGCTATTCCAGTAAAACTCACCACTGTCCACATAGCCTTGCGCGGTCACAGCATCTGGTTTTTCTACAAACTCGGCAACTTTATAAGCTTCACCAACGCCCTCCACAGACCGTTTAATATAACCATAACCTGTTTCAGGCGCTGTAGGCACAATACCAAACGTCACTAAAAAGTCATCTTCTGCGAGTTGATTTGCTTGCATCACTGCTTGCTGAAAAGCCGCTACATCTTCAATCACATGATCTGCAGATAAAATTAACAATACATCATTAGGGTTCTTTGCAGCTAAAGCAGCTAAGGCAACGGCAGGCGCTGTATTTTTGCCAACTGGCTCCAATATAATTGAATCTGCTTGTATATTAATAGCACGTAACTGCTCGGCCATCACAAAGCGGTGCGCTTCATTACAAACCGCAATCGGTGCTTGCAATTGCTCTAGCCCTTCTAAACGTAATACCGTTTCTTGTACCATCGTGGCATCAGATACTAGAGGTAAAAACTGTTTTGGATAAGCACCTCGTGATAAAGGCCATAAGCGAGTTCCTGAGCCGCCAGAGAGAATTACAGGTATCATATTGTTCCTTGGTTCATTTTAATGAACAGAGTAGTTTACAAAACATTTCTTAAAAAGTAAAAAAACAGACCGGCAAAATGAAAACTTATTCACTTAAACCTCAATACTATACTTGCTCAATAAAGCATATAAGGTCGGTCGTGCCACTCCTAATAACTTAGCCGCACTAGAAATATTATCAGCATGCGCTAAAGCACGTTTAATCGCGGTGGTTTCAGCCTGTTCGCGCACTTGTTTTAAATTCAGCGGTAAAGCGTTAAGCTCCTCATCATTACTCACACTTTCCAACTCTAATGATAAGTCATTGGCATCAATATAAACGCCCTCAGCCATCACCACGGCACGCTTTATTTTATTTTCTAACTGACGAATATTGCCTGGCCAAGCATATGTCTCTATCGCCTTAACAGCCTCACTGGTAAAGCCCTTGATACTCAATTTCTCTTGAATAGCAATACGCTGTAATATGGCTTTTGCAATCACAATAGCATCGCCTTCTCGTTCTCTTAAAGGCGGAATATTAATCACCATTTCACTAATTCGATAATATAGGTCCTCCCTAAATTCACCTGCCTCAATTAAGCTTTGTATTTTTTGATGAGTCGCACAAACAATACGTACATCCACAGGAATTTCACCTCGCCCACCTAAACGCTCAATCACACGCTCCTGAATAAAACGTAACAGCTTTGCCTGTAGAGAAAAAGGTAAATCACCAATTTCATCTAAGAAAAAAGTACCTCCATTCGCATATTCTATCTTGCCTATTGTCTGCTTAGTCGCTCCCGTAAAAGCGCCTTTTTCATAGCCAAACAATTCGCTTTCTAATAAATTCTCAGGAATCGCTGCACAATTAATAGCCACGAAAGGCTTATCAGCACGTGGGCTCAATTCATGAATGGCACGTGCTAGTACCTCTTTACCTGTACCACTTTCTCCCAATAGTAAGGTAGTAATCGAGCTAGGGGCAATTTTTTCTATCGTCCTTGATAATTTTTGCATTTTTTCACAACTAATAATCAATCCTGATAAAGGCTCATTCGCTTGACTTTGTAACTTGATATTATCTTGCTCTAAAGCGGTTAACTGAAATGCCCTTGCCACAATTAAGTTCAACACATCAATATCCACAGGCTTTTGATAAAAATCATAAGCCCCCATAGCGACCGCTTTTACTGCATTATCTCTATCATCATTCCCTGTGACGACAATCACTTTCGTTTTAGGTGCTAGCTGTAAAATTTCTGCTAATGTCGCAAAACCTTCACTTGCATTAGTCGGATCTGGAGGTAAACCCAAATCCAATGTCACAACAGAGGGAGAAAATCGCCTTAAAGCATCAATTGCCGACTTTCTATCACCCACGATCACTACTTTATAATCAGCAAAGCTCCACTTAAACTGCTTTTGTAAGCCTAAATCATCCTCAACAATCAATAAAACTTTTTTATCATCCATTCATTTTCTCTAAATAAGTATTTGCTTATTAATGTTACCTTGAGTATCACAGCTTATCAACGGGTATTTAAGACTAAAGACCGTTCCTACACCTAATTCACTTTCAACAGCAATCATTCCACTTTCGTTTAAGATATACTCTCGCACTTCATACACCCCTATCCCCATACCTGCATTACCTTTTGTGGTATCAAAAGGTCTGAACAAACGTTCGCTAATAAATTTCTGATCCATCCCAACGCCTGTATCAATAATATCTATCAATGCATAGCCAGCCTCTATCGCAACATGAATTTTAACTATTCCGTCGTCTGCAGTTGCATCTTGAGCATTCTGAACTAAATGCCCTAGTATGGCTATAAAGCGTTGCTGATCGGCTCGTATCAAGCATTCAGATAAGCGGCAATCAACACTTAGCTTTGGCAAATTGCCTGCTTGCTGTAAAACAATATCGGCTAATACATCAGGGATATTAAGCGTAATTTTCTGTTGTTCCTTGACCTGCCCTTTTTTAAGCTGTGCTAATAAGTACTCCATTTTATTCACCACATTTTCCAAGGTATCAATCGCATCATCAATAAATTCAGGGTTATGTCGATGCTGCTCTGCATTGCGTACAATCATCGAAACCTGTGCCACTAAATTTTTTAAATCATGTACCAAAAAAGCCGAAAAACGACTATAAGCTTCAAACTGTCTCGCTCGCGACAAATCATCTGATACTTTACTTAAAGCTAGCGCATTAGCAAGCTGCAAGCCTACTGTTTTAAGTAAATCATGGTCTTCGTGATTAATCTGACGCTTAACCAGTGGGTTACTTAACACCACAAAGGCAAGCATTTTATTTTTTTGAAATAAAGGAATAATCATCCAAATATTTTTCTTACCCAACCACGCGGATAAATCAACGTCATCATATATTTCAGGGGTATTTTCAAATTCACAAAAATCAATCACCCACTGCTTTTCATTTAAAAATTGTATAAAAGCATCATTCGACTGAAAAATAGTATCAACAGAAAAACCTAAATGCTGTTCATCGGCAAAATAAAACTGACCTGTGTCATTCACTAACCAAAGCCCCCCTCCCCTACTTCCTGCTAAGTTAGCAAGTGTTTTAATGACAAACTGAGTGAGTTCATCCCATGAATCTAAACTGGCAATCTCACGGCTTAATTTAATCCACTCTTCGCGGTAATCATAATTATGCTGAAAGAAATGCGTATTAAAATACACTTTAAGATAAGCACGAATTTTCCCAGTTGTAAACACAACAACCACTAATAAAACAGCGAGAAAAATAAAGAAGGTCTGAATAATATCGCTCCAGACTCCCCCAAAATCTTTAATATAAAATCCCGCTAAAGACATCAAGATCATATACAAACCTGTACCAAAAAGTACCGTGGTATGCATCACAACGGTATGAGAAATAGTCACTTGTTGTTCTGAGTCTTGCAAGCGCGTAAACGAGATCGCTAATAATGGTACGCATAATGCGTTAATTAAACCCCTAGAATTCCACAAAACAAAATCTAAGCGCTCAAATAAGATAGATTTACTAAACACAATAAAATCAAAGGAAAAAATAGCGGCTAGCCCTAGACATAAATATTTAATCGCCCAGCGCTGATCCTTATTCACACTACGATAGAGCTGCTCCACCAAAATTAAACCAATAATCGAAAAACTTAAATGCGTAAATAAACGTATATCACTCATATAAAGCTTGGTTATATCTAACAGGTCAACCGATAACTCAACAGCACCACTAAAGAGAACCCAAGCGATTAAAAACAGCGTATAGCGTGATCTAATTAAAAAATCAAAATTCCCCTGAAACAGCTGTCTGGAAATCAAAGTGCCTAAGAAAAAGAACCAAACCGCATTACGTAAGGTTTCAAATATAAAAACATCGGCAATATAAACAGTAGCATGGGTTATCGCATAAACAACCGCCCCCATCCAGACAATACTTGCTACGATAGCTAAGATAAATTGCGGTACAAAGGCATTTTTCTTAAAGCGAAAAATAGCCCAAGGAAGTAATACCAAAAAAACTAATAAGCCGATTGAATAACTGTAAAGCGCAAATATTTCCATAAATCTATCACATAATTAACGTTGCAAATACTTATAAAAATAAGCTTCTATGGCCAGCATTTGACGTTTAAAAGCGGCTTTTGAAGTATAAGGGTCATCTTTAATACGTACAAAATGTCGACATTCATGCGCCACACTCCATGCATAGATAGTCTTTACATAGTCGGCAAATTGTTGCTGAGTCAATACTTTCCCAGCCAGTTGTTGCGCGTTGGGAATCTGTAATACCTCCTGAGCGCGATGCTCAGGCCAAGCGGCGACAATTTTAATACTGCGCTCATACAAGGTCATATTATATAAATACTCAATATCCCCTGTTGTTGGATTAGCCCAACAAGGTGCATGATCTAGCCCATTCCCCTGTAATTTATTCTGCAAATAAGCCACCTGCCCTTTTAACAATTGCTCTGCTTGCTGAGTTTGTTCGACTTGTTGTAATAACTGCTGAAGCTGTAAGGCGGGTTGCTGTGCTTTGATTCCTGCTGCTTGTAAGGCTGCTATTAATTGTTTATACACCTTTAAAGCATTTAATTCTGCCTGTAACTGTGCATTTTCCTGCTGTAAATGATCGCTGACTTGCGCGTTTTGTAACTTGGAGAAGAGTTCATCTAATTGCTGCCCGCTAGGCTTCGTTGCAAACCCTCCTGCTTGCATCATTCGACTTTCCAGTAATTGCAAACGCTTAAAACTCACATCAGAATCACGTTTAAGCTGCTGCATTTCTGCCTGTAAACTTTGCTTTTCTTGTGCTTCTTGCGCTAATTCTTGTTGTGTTTTTTGTAACACCGAAGCGCTAATAATCATCAGTAAGAAAAACATAATAAAACTGAGTTCACTTAAAGTGATGCTTAATAAAAAAGAGCGCCGCCCCTCAGTAGAAGCCACGACTTAAATTTGTCCCTTTTGAGTGGTGTTTGCCTTAAGGGTATCTTGCTGTATTTTGGCAAGATACTGTCGTGACTCGCGTAAAATACCCGCCATTTCATGTTGGTGCAGCTTTGCAAGGTCAATATCCACTTGCGCAACGCCACCGACACTAGTCATTAACTGAGTATGCTCTTCCATCATATTGTTAAAGGCTTCAAGGCGTTTAAAAGTCGATGTCACATACATACCAAAGTCGGAAATTTGCTGCACGGTTTCGCGCGTCTTACTTAAAGCAAGTGCAATTTCCTGTAAATCATCACCAATCCTCACACCTGATTCGGTATTATTACCTATCGCATGAAAAGTAGTATTAAACTGCTGTGCGGCTTGTTGTATATTGTCCGATAAACGCTGCACATCATCAGGCAAAGAAAGCATCGCCGTGCCCATTTTGCTATAGTTTTGCATCGCTAAAGCAGATTGTGCGACTTGTTTTTCTAGGCTTGCTGAAATTGTTTTGGTATTGTCCGCTAACGCAGCAACGCCTTGAACCACTTGTACAAAATCTTCATTCACTTTGGTATTTGCATATAATTTGTCATTAAACACACTGATAGATTGCACTAAAATATCGACTTCAGCGACCGAACGCTCCAGGCTGCTAATAATGCTTTGCGTATGCTGTGCTATATCACTTTGCCCCGTGTTCAGCCCTTGCAATAGCTGCTGCGTTTTATCTAAACGTTCAACCAGTCTATCTAAAGGGATATCCAATTTATCCACAAATATGTCTTCAAGTATTTGCGTATTTTGCAGATTTTCTGCAAAACTATCAGCCGCGCGGATGATTGCTTGATGGCTGCTATGCGTATTTTTCAATAAGGCTTCAGCACTTGCCGCTGCATATTCATCAATCATCGCCAAACTTTGCTGCATCCCTATCGCCGCATTATCAACCGATTGTTTAATCGCTATTTGAGTTTCTTCATGGGACACATCCAGTTGCATAGAAATCAACTTAGCTTTTCTAATCATTTCATTCGCGGCATGTTCCACTTCTGTCATCATCTGCCGCTCAATGGTATTTAAATCAATTTGAAAATTATTGATAAAAATACGCACTGACAAGCCAAAGATAGTCGTGATCAAGGCTAAACTGAAATTTGCGGTTAATACGCCCGCATCCAAGTTATCACTTTGATAAAAATACAGTGAGACCACTAAGGCAACCAGCGTGAGTAAAAAGCCCAGATAATACACACTGTCTGCAAACTGCTCTAAAAAAACCGTCTCTTCACTATGCACATAGCCCAGCCACGTATAAATAATCATACACAGTAGCGGTAAGAGCACCGCGAGCAATGGCAGTTTAAAATACTGAGGTAAACAAACGCTTAAGACACCGCAGATTAAGGCGATAATAAACATTTTGCGTACATCAAGGATTAAACTTTGTTGTAATGATTGCTCACTCATCGCTGCTTAACCATCAATTTTTTCAACTAAAGTCACTCGCCCGCCTATGGATTGGATAAAGTCTGCCCAGAAAAAAGCATGGCGCTTCGTTTGTATTTTTTCTTTGCCTTCCCTACGCACATATAAAATATTAACCTCCGCATTTTGTAAATCTGTACTGATACGCTGGTAATAACTGCTTTTTTCTAACTGCGAAAAATCCATCCCGCCCCGATAATGTGACCATTCTGGCGTATGTTGCAACATATCAGAAATCAATATAATTTGCTTGTCAGCCTGACTATTAATCACAGGGAAAGCCGTTAAAGCAATCGGCTGAAAGATTTCCATAATCGGTGAAAAATTTGCCTGCCCTGCTCGCATAAAACCTTTAATGGCTTGATCTAAGGGCTGTGCAAATTGCTCCAGCCAGCGTTGCTGTATGCGCTTAGGATTTTCATATAAGGCATTCGCATCCACACCTGTACGTGGCGCACAGACCACAAAATCAGGCGCTATTGGCTTATCTTTTTGATTATCAATCACATAAATTGAAATCCGTGTCCCTGCCACTAAATTAGCTTTAAATTGACTAAAAAAACGCTGCAAAAATTGCTGTTGAACTTTATTATAAGCATCACTTTTATCAAACACTAAGGCGACATATTTAGGGCTTTGCACACCAATAGGACAAAGCGTATCAGGATCATAAGCTAATTTAGTCTGTTGTAATTCAAAACGAAAAAAAGCGAGAAAGGCAAACACTGCTAAGACCCCAATGATTAACAAGATTCCCCATAGATTTTTACGTTTAGCGGCTTGCTTTCTTTTGCTGTATCTAGGCATTTTTTTAGTCAGGGCTTATAGAGATTTGTTTAAAATCAGGATCAATCAGCTGTAATTGTTGAAAAAAGGAGACATATAATTTTTCTATCTCATTTGCACGCTGCTGACAATATTGAGGGAAATCACTAAATAACTGCTTTTGTTGCTCCACGACTGCAATATCATCATGCCCACCTCTTAAGGTAAAGCTATTGACACTCTGCCAATCTTGCTCAAAATACACAGGTGCAGGCTGTTGACGAAAACGCCTGTTAATATCTCTATAACGATAAATTAAGGCATTCCCAGCGGCATGAAAATTAGCCATCCCCTGCTCATACTCAGCCACAAACACTTGTTTATCTTCAACCAAATGCACTAAGCGAGTATGTTTTAGCAACACCATGTGCTTCATTTCTTCTAGTTTAATCAGAAAATCTTGACGAACTTCTTCTATTTGCGTGACCACTTCATCCCTTTGCTCATCATATTCTTCATGTACCACTTGCAAGCGCCGATGTAATTTACCATAACTGGGATAGGCATCATCGCGCTTATAGCCATCAATTAAAGCAAAAATAGCGAATAACAAACCCATAAAAAACAAAATCCACGAATTAAATTCAGCTAACTGCCAAGGTGTCGCGATAAAGCGCTGTACCGCTAATACCCCCGCTTCTTCGGGTTGCAAGGCAAAATAATCTCGATAATGTGCGACTAATAGATTAAACCCTACCACACAGGGAAAATAAATGAGAAATCCCATATAAGCCGCTATTTTTTTCCCCCAAGAACGATGATTTTTATAGCGAAATAGCCAACCCATCATAAAAAAGGCAACCGATATATTAATCGCTGCAATAATCACCGCTTGCCCTATCCCGCCTAATAAACCTAACTCTGAGCCTTCTGCGAAAAAATAACCATTACCTACAGATTCTAACAGCCAAAATAATAAAATCAGCGCAAAATATAAGATTTGTGAATCAGGGTAATGTGCCGTACGACTGAGTTTATGGTTGCTTTGAAAAGCATCAAACTCTTGCTGTATCGCATCTAACTCTTGCTTCAGCTGTTTTAATAAACGAAATTCTCGCGCCATCAAGCTTTTAACCGCGAGTTTAGAATGTTCGGTATGATTGCTAATCAGTGCGCGCTCATCTTGTAAATTAGTATCCGCAATCGAGGTATTACGTAAGCACAGCCCTGCATTCACAAGATGGTTGATCGCCGCCATTTTATTTTCAAAATAGCTTTGTATTTCACGCTCTGCACCATCAGGGCTGGTCGATGTTTGCGCAGGCAGTTCATTCTCAGCCGCTTGTGTCGCTTTACCTTCCACCGCTAATTGCTTTGCAAGCTTTTCTAAATCAAAGTCGCAGGCACGACCAAGATCTGATTGACTGCGGTGTGAAAAATTCTTTTTGATTTTATTCGCCCAATTTTTCATGATTGTATCAACTAATTTTCAGCGTTTTGACGCTTATTAGATGCATTCAGAGTGTGTAAATACTCGCGTGTCAGCTTAAAAATAACGGGGCTTAATAAGGCTAGAGCAATCAAATTAGGAATCGCCATTAAACCATTTAAAATATCTGCAACCACCCACACTAAAGAAAGCTTACTCATCGCTCCGACAGGAATGGCGACTAACCAGAGTAAACGATAAGGCCAAATCACTTTTGTACCGAATAAATATTCCGCACAACGCTCACCATAATAGCTCCAGCCTAAAATAGTGGTAAAGGCAAATACGACTAAGCCAAACACCACCACATAACTGCCAAAGCCCGGCAAACTCGTTTCAAAAGCAAGCGTGGATAAAGCTGCGCCATTCACACCACTAGACCATGCACCGCTTAAAATAATCACTAAGGCCGTCATCGTACACACTAACAGGGTATCAATAAAAGTCCCCAACATAGCAACCATGCCTTGTTCGACAGGGTTATTGGTTTTAGCGGCAGCATGTGCAATCGGCGCACTCCCTAGCCCTGCTTCATTAGAGAAAATGCCCCGTGCGACACCAAAGCGAATCGCTGCCCAAACTGCAGCACCTGTAAACCCGCCGACGGCTGCTGTCCCTGTAAAAGCACTTTTAACAATTAAAGCTAAAGCCGCAGGAATTTCCGTGATATGCATCGCTAAGACCACTAAAGCACATAAAATATAAGCAATCGCCATAATAGGTACAAGTTTAGCCGCGACCTCAGCAATACGCTGTATGCCTCCTAAAATCACCACAGCACTCAGTACGGTTAACACAATCGCCGTATAATAAGTCGGTATTTGAAACAAGTTCCCCACTGCATCTGCCACAGAATTAGCTTGCACCATATTGCCAATACCAAAGGCGGCAAAAGCGCCAAAAAAAGCAAAGGCACTGCCCAACCAACGCCAATGTGCTTTTAAACCATTTTTAATATAGTACATCGGACCGCCCACATAGCGCCCTCGCTCATCAACTTCACGATACTTAACCGCAAGTACCGCTTCTGCATATTTGGTCGCCATACCGAATAAAGCGGTTAACCACATCCAGAAAATCGCTCCCGGTCCTCCGAGTGCAATCGCTGTTGCCACACCGGCTATATTCCCTGTGCCGATGGTGGCTGATAGTGCGGTCATTAAGGCTTGAAAAGGGCTGATGTCGCCGATTTTATCTGAACGTCGCCCCTGCCATAACATTTTCATCGCCGTTGTCACATGACGAAAAGTAAAAAACTTTAAAGCGAAGGTTAAATAAACACCAATACCTAATAATAGTATTAGCATAATAGGTCCCCAGACTAGGGCGCTGACTTCATTTAAGATCTCTTCGATTGCTTGCATGGGATAAAGCCTTTTTAAGTGGTGGGAATAAGAATCGAGAATTCAAATCAAAGCGTTGAAAAACAAAATATAGCTACACATTTAACACGGGACACGCAGTATAGCGGCATTATTCGTAGGTGTGGCTTTAGCCGCACAGTGCAGATAAATCTGCACCTACATTACGCGTATGTCCCGTGTTTTGTGGTAGCCGAAAATTCGCCCAAAACGCGTTTTGGACTCCAGCCTTTTGCCTCATACATTTCTGATCAGCCTTAAATCTGTCGCCATTATTCTATATCCAAAAACTGTTTGATTTGCGGTAAAAAATACCAAACAAGAAATAGAATCACCGCTAGCCCTAAGATAGGTGCAGCAATTTCTGGGTTAGTGCGCAAGGTAATCTTAGCAACCGCTAAAAGAAAGATGGCTAAAAGAAGCTTTAATAATAATAAAAACCAACTCAATAGCTCAGTGATCGTTTTTTTAATCGTTTCCAAACGTTATCCTCCCATTTTTTCTCTTAATTTTAAAAAACGCTGATAACGCACTTTAGTTACCAATCCTTCCTCTACTGCCGCACGTACTGCGCAACCTTTATCTTTCACATGCCGACAATCATTAAATTGGCACTGCTCGATTAAAGGCTGAAATTCTCGGTAGCCTTGCGCTAATTGCTGCTCACTTATCCCTGCTAAACCAAAAATAGCCACGCCAGGGGTATCAATTAAATCTCCACCCTTAGGTAAATGATATAAGGTTGCCGCCGTTGTGGTATGCCGCCCATGCTTGGTAATCGCAGACACGGTATTGGTTTTTAATTCTTTATCAGGAATCAAGGCATTGGTTAACGAGGATTTCCCTACCCCCGATTGCCCTGTGAAAATACTAATTTTATCACTCAATGCTTGTTGTAATGGGTCAATCCCGATATTGTCTATCGCACTGACTCTAAATAAAGAATAACCCAATGCCACATAGTTTTTTAATTCTTGTTCAATATTATCCGCTGTGGCTAAATCGGCTTTATTATAAACCAGCTGAACATCAATATCTCGATTCTCACAAATAGCAAGGTATTGATCTATCAATAAAAAATCACAAAAAGGCTCCGTTGCAAAAACCACAAAGACTTGATCGATATTCGCCGCAACAGGGCGTGTTTTACGCCCTTTATTCGGTCGTTCTAAGACTGAGTGGCGCGGCAAAAGCTCTTCAATCCGTCCTTGGTCTTTCGCCACAATCGTTAGTTTAACTTTATCGCCTGCGGCGACCGTGGCTACTTTCCGTAATGATTGGCAAAGAATAACGTCATTATTGACTTCAACCGCCGCCCCTTTGCCTAAATTAGCAATGACCAACCCTGTGAGTAATTCAGTCATCTATAGTTTAGGCTCTAAATGTGCAATACGAATCGCAGCAGGTGGGTGACTATAATGAAACGCTGAAAATAATGGATCTGGCGTTAAAGTGCTGGCATTTTCTTTATACAGTTTCACTAAACCACTAATTAATTTGCTTGCCTGTGCATGCTCTGCTGCAAAGTCATCCGCTTCAAATTCAAATTTACGTTGAAAAAAAGCACTGATAGGAGTCATAAACGTCGTAAAAACAGGCAATACCAACATAAACAACATTAAGGCCGCCGCATTAGATTGTACATCGACACCTAGCCCTGAAAAAAACCACTGCTTATCAATCAACCAACCTAAAAGAGCGAAACTAATCAAACTCATCACTGAACTTGCCACTAACATTTTAATCACGTGTTTACGTTTAAAATGACCTAACTCATGTGCCAATACCGCTTCCATTTCATCATCATCTAAAGACTCTGCTAAAGTGTCAAAAAAGACGATACGCTTATTATTTCCCATCCCTGTAAAGTAAGCATTTCCGTGCCCTGAACGTTTAGAGCCATCCATAATAAAAATACCGTTACTGCTAAAACCACAACGATCTAATAACTGGTTAATACGCTCTTTTAAGCTACCTTCTTCTAAAGGCGTAAACTCATTAAATAAAGGCGCGATTAAAGTCGGATAAAGCCAACTCATTAACAGCGAAAAACCAATTAAAATTGCCCATGTCCATACCCACCAGCTACTGCCTAATGCTTCCATTACCCACAAAATTAAGGCAAGTAAAGGTAAGCCAATCACCGCGACTAAAAGCAACTGCATGCCTTGGTCTGTAAAAAATTGCTTTAAGGTACTTTTATTAAAGCCAAATTTTTCTTCAATCACAAAGGTTTGATATAAAGTCGTGGGTAATTCCAAAACAGACATAATCGCAAACAATGATCCCATTGCCGCAATACCCGTCATAATCGCTGACCATTCAAAACTTGCCCAAAAACTAAAGACTGCGCTAATACCGCCTCCTAAAGTGAGTATCAGCAAAAACACCATCCCTACCGCACTATCAATATCGCCTAATCTGCCCTTTTCAATAGTATAGTCCGCCGCTTTTTGATGCGCTTCTAGGGTAATGGATTCAGTAAAGGCTTCGGGAACTTGCTCACGGTGCTTAAGCACATAAGCCGCTTGACGTTTGGATAACCAAAATTGCACGGAATAAGATAAAACCAATGCGAATAAAAAGATATAAGTGAAAGTATTCATGACGAGTATTAAGTTTAGGCGGTTCAGCTATTTTTGATAAAAAGTAGCTCTATTTTAGAATATTAAAGACTGTTTGTAACTTTTCTTTAAGCGGGCTTAGGAGCGTGCACGCTCCTAAGTTATTCAACATAATCATTTTTATAATTTTTACCCAGCAAAAAGTAAGTAATCCCAAGTGCTAGCACCACCGCGGCTATGGCAAAAATATACAGCGCGGATATGTCCTTGAAATCAAAAATAATGATCTTACGTGAAATAGCCATTAATGCGGTGGCAACCACTAATTTTAGAGGAATAATATCTTTTCTGAGGTATAAAACAATATTTTGATAAATTTCAATCGCGATTAAAACCGTTAAAAAAGCGGCAAATGTTTTCAATATATCAGAGATATTCAGCAACATAAAAGGTGGTTGCACTAGCTGTTTATATAAAACATGTACCACATCAGCGACTCCCCAAAAAATCACTAATACCATTAAAATCGCTAAAATTTTAACCGCAACTTTAATCGATTTATGCAGAAAAGCGAGCAAAGCATCATCGTGCTCTGTGGGGAGTTCATCGTGTTTGTTCATGTTGTTTCTGGAGAAATAGGTGACTCGATTGCAGGCTAAAAACTAACGGCTGACAGCCTTTGATTGATGCGCATATTATACGTTGTACACTTTATCGGTGTGGCTTAAATTCCCTCTAAGCTTTTACTGATGTATCGTCGGTTTTTTAAAGCTGCCTGTACGGTAGTAAAGGCTACGCATTTAGCAATATGTAGGGTATGCACCGCATTACGGCAATTAAGTTAAGCATTAAATCATTATTAAACAATAATTTACGATGCATGCTGGGTTAGATTTGCAAGCGTAGCGCGGCAAACGTAACCCAGCATTTTTCGCACATTCAACAATGCTGGGTTACGCTTTTATTGCTACGCAAATAAAATCTAACCCAGCCTACGGTGTAACACCTTGTATATTATAATTATTAACTTAATTGCCGTGATCCACCGCATACCTCATACTGGCTAAAGGTACGCAGTGCGATACCCTACAATAATGTCCCGTGTTAAGTTTGTAACGGCAGTGAACCCTCTGGTGATGCTGGGCTTGGGTTTGATGATTTTCTAAGCTGCCTGTACGGCAGTGAACATGCAGTGCTGCAATAAAAACATCAAGCATTATTTCTAAGCTGCCTGTACGGCAGTGAACGCCGATGCTATGCAATGCGCGGCAGATAAGCTTTTCTAAGCTGCCTGTACGGCAGTGAACTTTTATGGGTTTTTTATGGTGATTATCGTGGCTTTCTAAGCTGCCTGTACGGCAGTGAACGTTACATTAACGGTTA
>WTCM01000095.1 GCA_013138595.1 Methyloprofundus sp.
AAAATAAATTGTCCCAAGAAAATTTAAGCGCTTTATTACCTTGATGAGACACTAAATGTTCAACATTAATCGCGCTAGGACTTTGCTTTTCACAGAGGTAGCATTTATTTTTAAAGTCTGCTTTTAATCGCTCTAATACCTCACCGCACTTATAATCCCCACTCGCTTTTCCTTGCTCAGCTATTAGGCAAGTAGGAGCGGGTTGTGACTTTTCAAAATACAGCATTTATAAAGCCTTAAGTTCAATTTGTTGTAATTTCACGGCTAGCTCTGTGGCAAAATATTTGGGTAAACTAGAAAAATAGCCTTTCAATTCAAAATACTCTTCTTTTTGCTGATCATCCAATATTTTTAATATCGCCTGATAAGCTTTCATAACGAGCGAGTTTATCTTTTAATACTTGAGAGTATTTATCAGAGCCAAAATAGCTTTCAATTAAAGCATCATAAGAATAACCTGATAAATCGGTCGTGACTATTTCATGCTGTAAATCACAGATAACCGAGTTAGAGATAGACGATAAAACAAAAGGGGAATGTGTGGTAATAATAAATTGTAAGTGAGGAAAAAAATCAGTTAAAAAAGGCAGTATCTTTTTTTGTAAATTAACATGAATATGCGCTTCTATCTCATCAATTAAAACAATGCCTTGTAAATGATAGTTTCCTCGCTCAATCGCATCCATACGTAAAATTAATTCACTAATAATACTTAAAATAGCCGAATGCCCATCCGATAATTCAGTCAAACTAAAAGGCAGCTTACCGTCTATTTCAATGAGAAAATTATAATTTTTCCTATCAAATACCAGCTTTAAACTAGGGGCTTCAAAAATATCTTGAAGCCGATTTTCTAACTGTGTAAACCACTGATCTATCCTTTCAACCTCTTCCATATCACCATCATCACGTGCAAAAGAGCGTTCGGCTTTTAAATTAACAATATATTGGATAAATGCCGTATTGGCTTTATCTGTGGGGGAATATTGCTTTTTAAGCGTTACTTTTGTAATGCCATTGGGAGTGCTAAGTGATGCGGTTCTTTTTGCGTCAAAATAGGCGATTAGGAAGTTTCCTTGTTTGCTTTCTAAGCTAATATTAGTTGCATTTTTAAAATTTATTTCAATGCCACCAAATATACTGAGTTGATTTTTGTAGGCATCTATTTTACCTTTGAGTTGTGCGGCTCTTAACTGATTACTTTCTATATTTAATTGTTCCTGCAAGGCATTAAGATGAAATGTATACTCTTCGTAAGATTTATGAGCATTATGCATTACCTGCACAAGAAACATTTGTAACGCTAATAAAACAGACGTTTTCCCTGAGCCATTTTTACCCGTAAAAATAAGGTGCTTACGCTCCGTAGCACTCAAAGGAATATCAAGGTCTTTAATATTACGCACTTCATTAATCTTAATACGGTTGATAAAAATTTCTTCGGAATCCATGCTAAAGCCTTGTTAGAGTCGCTATGATTGCTAAGTATCGTATCATTTTTTGTCTACAAACTGTAGGGTACGCACCGCGTACCTTTCACCAATGTTAGGTATGCGCTGCACTCACTCACGGCAATTAAGTTAAGGTTTTATCATTCCTGAATTTGTATAATAAATATATTACACGTAGGTTGGATGAGCTTATCTAGCGTAGCGCAGATAAGGAAATCCGACACTCTGGAGTGTCTACCCTGTCGGATGACGTTTTTTTAATGCTTCGCAATAAAAAATCTTATCCAACCTACGTTATAACACATTGTTTAACAATGTTTTATCCCTTAACTTAATGGAAGTGACTGCAGCCCCTATATACTGTTTGCCCCGCCTTAAATTCCTAGCCCACTCTTTCATTTTAAATCTCTCAGATGCTTATATTGTTCAAGGCATAATAAGCCAAATATCATAAAACAACGACATATCGTCACCAAGTCCACCAGAGAACATCTCCCTTTAAATTCAAAAAGACCATAAGTGACTGAATTAAAACATCTTAAAATAAAACATCAACATTGGCACAAGTCCTGCAATAGTTATATTGTCATTTAACATTTTAGGATTAAGCCCATGTCAGAATTAAGCTTAGCAACATGCCTTAATAGCAACGGAGAATCGCGATGAATCATGCGGTCATTATTCATTCTCCCACACCACCTTTTACTTTAATCAGTGCTACTGAAAAAGTACAACTAGCTGAAAATGGCTGGAATAGTAAAAATCCAGAAAAAGTCGCTAGTGCCTATACGCTAGACTGCCAATGGCGTAATCGTGATGAAATTTTTTCAGGGCGTGAACGTATTATCGAGTTTCTCACGCGTAAATGGGAAAAAGAGCAGGGCTATCAATTAAACAAACAACTCTGGTGTTTTAGCGATAATCGTATTGCGGTCACTTTTCGTTATGAGTGGCATGACCATGCAGGGCAGTGGTATCGCTCTTATGGTAACGAATTATGGGAGTTTGCTGAGAATGGCTTAATGCAACGGCGTATTGCCAGTATTAATGATATTGCAATTCAGCAGTCGCAACGTGAAATATTTAAAGGAGGATAGCATGAATACAGTTACCGTATTAAGCAGCCCGACTTGTAGCTATTGTGCCGCGGCGAAAAAATCATTACAACAATGCCAAGTTGGCATATGTCCACTTCAGCTGCACACAGAATTTGTAGGTTCTGAAGCTTACCTCCCTAGTAGAGGTTTATTACTTATGAAGGACGCTAGTCTGGTAGCGCTGGTAATAAGCTCGAGCGCAGGGGAAAGCAGTGATGATCTTCCAAGAGTTATGAGTTTTCTCGATGACTATTGCGAGGTAGCCAGCTTCCACAGGAAGGCACTGATTGGCAACCCAATCAAACCCAACGTAAGGTTGTGGGACGTCGGAGAAAATGAGGAAGCGATTGATATTTCCAATATTGAGAGCATAGCCCACGGAATCGCTAGTAAGCAGATGATTAATTATGGTTCGTTCGTCGTTTCTGTCAATATCCGTGTAATCCCCAAATGCTTCACTAAACTGGCCAGGGACGACTGCTTGCCCAGAAACGGGTTTGCCCCACACTAACTTTGTGACCGTCTGGGTGAGAGGATTCTTCTTCATAAAGAAGGAGCTTCCGTAGCCGCCTGCGTTCTGGCGGATATGGGTGACTTCAAGGTGTTTCGGGCTATGGTTCCTCTGCAGCCCAGTAATGGCTTGTTGGAGCGTGTTAAAATCGGAAAGAGCATTCAAAGCGTTGATAACATCTGATTTTGTGAGCATGATCGAATTCCTTCTGGTTACGAGTTTAATAAAATAATTTATTGTGTCGCTTAACAAGGTTGTAAAAAATAAAAATACAAGATACATACCGAATTATTTAACTTCTAACATCATCCTCCATTTTTTCCTTTATTTCAACAGCCCAGTTTTCATGCTAGTCAGTTATAAGCATTTTTATATTACAAATATTCACAGGAATCCAAGACACGTTTTGGACCGCTATTTAAAAAATAGCGTATTTAATTATTTTTTTAACGGAGAAACACCATGTCAACAATCACTCTTTATCGTCACCCTTTATCAGGTCATGCACACCGTGCAGAATTATTGCTTTCTATTTTAGGCTTACAAGCTAAATTAGTGGATATCGATTTAATGCAGGGCGAGCAAAAACAAGCGAATTTTTTAGCGAAAAATATGTTTGGACAGGTGCCTGTATTGGAAGATGGCGAACTTACTATTGCAGATTCTAATGCTATTTTAGTCTATCTTGCCAGCCAATATGACTCAGCGCATACATGGTTGCCAATAGAGCCTGCACTAGCCGCAGAGGTACAACGATTTCTAACAGTTGCCGCTGCTGCGGTCTCTAACGGCCCTGCAACAGCACGTTTGATTAACCTTTTCGGTGCGCAATTGGATCAGGCAAGAGCAATACAGATTGCGAATAATTTATTCACCATTTTAAACAAGCATTTAGAAAATAGAGAATGGCTAGTCGGTGACGCACCTACGATTGCAGATTTAGCGAATTATGCTTATATCGCCCACGCGCCTGAGGGTGGCATTGCTTTAAAAGACTATGCTCATATTAAAGCTTGGTTACAGCGTATTGAGCATTTATCGGGTTTTGTGGCAATGCAGTCTTCTAAAGTGGGCTTATTGGCAGAATAGAAAATAGACCTTGCACTGTAGGGTGCATTCTATACACCATTAGAGCCACCGAAACTTTCGTGCTAGTCATGGAGCATGGAATGCACCCTACGCTGTGAAATATATGCTTTTTACACACTCTCTTACCTAGGAGAACACCATGCAAACCACCAGCAACTCGCCCTTTCATAAAGGCGAACAACAGCTACAACAACGCTTAGGGGTACGCGATAAAATGGAGCGTTTTGGGCAGCAAGTGATTCGTGATTTTATGCCGCCACAACATCAAGGTTTTTACGCACAATTACCGTTTATTTTTGTTGCCCATGCCGATGCACAAGGTTGGCCGTGGGCTTCTATTTTGTTTAATCCTGTAGGCTTTATTAGCTCAACAGATAATAAACATCTACAAATCAATGCTAAACCTGTAGCAGGCGACCCTTTAAATGCAGCACTGCAACTGGGTCAAAAATGGGGTTTATTAGGTATTGAGCTGAGTTCACGACGTAGAAACCGTTTAGCGGCAGAAGTGAATAAAGTGTCAGCAGCAGGAGTAGAACTCAGTGTTAACCAAGCCTTCGGGAATTGCCCTCAATATATTCAACAGCGTGAACTAACTCGTTTAGATCCAGATGAATTAAAACCCGCAGAAACCCTTGATCTCAGCATATTAGATACCACGGCAATTGATTTAATTAGCAAAAGTGATACCTTTTTTGTTGCTAGTTATATCAATAATGATAGTGGCTCAGCCAGTGAAGGCGCGGATGTTTCACATCGTGGCGGGAAACCTGGTTTTATCCGTGTGGACAATGCGCAGTGTTTAACCATTCCTGATTATTTAGGCAATAATCATTTTAATACCTTGGGTAATTTTGTAGAGAATGCCAAAGCTGGGCTGTTATTTATTGATTTCACCCACGGTCATTTATTAACTTTAACAGGCACGGTGGAGCTTTTATGGGACTCGCCTGAAACAGAATTTTTTGTAGGTGCCGAACGCTTATGGCGTTTTCATTTAGATCATGGGCGATGCTTAAAAAATGTTTTACCCCTGCGTTGGGATTTAAAAAACTACGCGCCCACCACCACATTAACAGGCAGTTGGCTAGAAGCTAGAGCAGCTAAAAAAGCTCAGCAATTAAAAAATACGTGGCAGAATTATCAAGTGACACAGATTATTCAAGAAAGCAGTCTGACTAAATCATTCTATTTACAAGCACCGAAAAATCAACGCCCTAATTTTCAAGCGGGGCAATTTTTAACGCTAAAAGCAGACATTAAGGGTCAGCAACAAATCCGTACTTATACTGTCTCTAGCGCGCCTCAAGATGATTTTATTAGAATCAGTATTAAGCACGAAGCGGCTCAACAAGAAAAACCT
>WTCM01000228.1 GCA_013138595.1 Methyloprofundus sp.
AAGCAGATATTCCCTGTATGCAGCAACGTAAAGCCGATATTGTCGCCAGTTTAAACCAGCAAGTAGAGAAAATTTTTAGCCAAAATAAAGTAGAGTCTATTCGTGCTCATGCGCAACTGATTAACCCTAATCGAGTAGAAATAACACCTTTAGGGGATGGGCTGCCTAAAGTCATTACTGCTGATAAAGTGATACTTGCTGCGGGTTCTAGTTCTGTTGAATTGAGTTTTGCGCCGATTGATAATGACACTATTATAGATATTCAAACGGCTTTAAACTTAAGTGCTGTGCCTGAAACTTTAGGCATTATTGGTGCAGGTGCTATCGGTATAGAAATTGCGGGGATTTGGAATAAACTAGGCTCTAAAGTCATATTACTAGAAGCGCAAGATTCCTTTATGAATATGGCGGATCAAGAAATATCCGATGAAGCTTTACGCCTTTATAGCCAACAAGGTTTGGATATACGTTTAGGCGCGCGAGTCATCTCTACGCAATTGGAACAGGGCAAAGTTCATATTGAATATGAAGATAGTAGCGGTCAACAAACACTTTGCTTTGATAAGCTAGTGGTTGCTTCAGGTAGAAAACCCAATACTGAAAGCTTAATCGCCGCTTCGGCTGATTTATTACTTGATGAAGAAGGTTTTGTACATGTCGATAGTTGCTGTTGTACCACTTTACCTGGGGTTTATGCGATTGGTGATTTAACCTTATCAGGCCCGATGTTAGCGCATAAAGGTATAGAAGAAGGAATTTTTGTTGCTGAACATATTGCCAATCAATCCTCACCGATTAACTATCACACGATTCCTAATGTCATTTATACCGACCCTGAAATCGCATGGGTGGGACAGAATGAACAAGCTTTATTAGCTATCGGGGAAAATATTAAAACCACCTTATTCCCCTTTAATGCAATTAGTCGCTCAAAAATACGGGGCACAACGGATGGTATGGTGAAGATGATTGTGCATGCAGACAGCGATATTATTTTAGGCGTACATATTATTGGTGCATTTGCATCTGAGCTGATTGCTGAAGCCGTTTTAGCGATGGAATATTCAGCGACTGCGGAAGATTTAGCACGTACGATACATGCACATCCGACTATTTCTGAGGCGATTCATGAAAGCGCCCTAGCTTTAACAGGACGATCTTTGCATATTTCGGTTTAGGGCTAAGAACTCAATATCTTAAGTTGCTTGGTTTAATTGCATTAGACATTTAAGTAAAAAACAATAGCATAGCTTGGGCGGCAAGCTTTTGGCAAGCCAATATTCGGCTACACATTTAACACGAGACATGCATCGTAGCTGCGGTTTTAGCCGCACAGTGCAGATAAATCTGCAGCTACATAACTATTATGCCCCGTGTTAAGTTGGGGGTCGCCCAACATTCATACCCAAACAGACCTAGCTTCTATATTTAAAGCTATTTATCCAAGCCGCTCATCATTTCAGGCAAAGACTGTGCTGCTTTTAATTCTGGGTACATTTTTCTATCGGTCAAGACAATAGAAATATGCATCCAAACGGTTGAAATACCCACCACTGCAAATAACAACATAAAGCAACTGGTCCATACGCCGATCACATCATTCATAAAACCGAAACAAATTGGTAAAATAAAGCCTCCTAAGCCTCCAATCATACCCACTAATCCACCCACTGAACCCACATGATCAGGATAATAAACAGGGATATGCTTATACACAGCTGCTTTACCCAATGACATAAAAAAGCCTAAAAAGACAGTCAAAATAACAAAAGGAACTAAGCCAATTTCTAAAGTGAAATTAATCGGTCCTTTGATACCGTGCACAATATATTCAGTCGAAGGATAAGAAAGGAAAAATAGACAAGTCATACAGCCTAAAAAAGTCACATACATTACCCTACGTGCGCCTATTCTGTCAGATAACCACCCCCCTAAAGCACGGAATACACTACCTGGTAGTGCATAACAAGCTGCCAACATACCTGCTGTGGCAATTTCTAAATCATATACACCCATATAGTACCGTGGTAACCATAGAGCTAAGGCAACATAGCCGCCAAATACGAAGAAGTAATATGTTGCAAAACGCCAAACGCGTAAATGCTTTAAAGGCTCTAATTGCATTAAAGCAGGACGGACTTTTTCGCCACGCTCTTTACGCGCTTTGGTAACAGGATCTTCTTTAGTGGTTAACCAAAAAATAATAGCCATCACGAAAAGCGTCACGGCATAGATTTTAGCGACATTTTCCCAGCCATAAGCCACTAATAGAAAAGGAGCGCCGAAGTTAGTGACTGCGGCTCCGACGTTTCCCATACCGAAGATACCTAAGGCCGTTCCTTGTTTATCTGATTCAAACCAACGCGAAACATAAGCAATCCCTACGGCAAAGGATCCCCCAGCCAAACCCACTCCTAATGCAGCCAGTAAGAACATTGGGTAGGTAGAAACGGTGGATAATAAGAAGACAGAAACCGAAGTCGCTAACATCAATACAAAGTAGACAATCCGCCCACCAAATTGATCCGTCCAAATACCTAAAAAGATACGGCTTAAAGAGCCCGTTAAAATCGGCGTTGCGACTAATAAACCAAACTCTGTGTCTGTTAAACCTAAGTTTTGTTTGATTTTAATACCGATAATCGAAAAAACCGTCCAAACGGCAAAACAAATGGTGAAGGCTAAGGTACTAATTCCCAGTGCCTTATTCTGTTGGCCTTTACTAATGCCAGCTAGTTCATGCATAAAAAACTCTCCTAAATAATAATAAAAAAATGGGGATGGCTAGGTGAATTATAGGTGTGTAACTATTGTTTAATCATTCAGCCTAGCTTAACCTCTATTACCTAGATGTATTAAGGTAATGGAGGTAAAAATCTATTGTTGACTACGGGGAATATACCGTATGTAGGGTACGCATCGCATACCTAGCACTGCTTAAAGGTACGCGATGCGTACCCTACTCACTTAAGTTGTATAGCCAAAGCTCTTAATCACTAATCATTATGCTCTTTGTGTGAACTAGCCTCACCCGCATACAAGGCCTTATTCTTTTTACCTGTCACCTTTAAAATCCCCCAAGCACCTCTATCGACTCGTGTTAGCGCATGATCGACTAAGACATAATCACCTGGGTAATCAACTTGAAATTCAACGATACTTGCCCCACCCGCAGGGACTAGCGTTGTTTGTACATTACGCAGTGGACTGCTTAAAGAAGCTTCTGGATACACGCGGTCAAATATTTCACCAATAATATGGAAAGAAGATATTTTACTCACGCCTGCATTCCCGATAAATAAACGAATCTTATCACCGACTTTTGCTTTTAATTCCCCGTCACCGACTAAAGCACCTGTGCGACCGTTAAAAATAATATATTCAGGGCGTTCATCAAGCATTTTTTTGCTATCAAAAGCTTGAAAGCCTTTTTTTCCTAATTTGCCGTGTGTGTATAGCTCACCTTGCATCACATAAAACTCGTGATCCACTTTCGCCAAGCCTTGTTTGGGTTCGACTAATATTAAGCCGTACATACCATTGGCTATATGCGTTGCCGCATTGCCATTCGCGCAATGATAGACATATAAACCCGCTGTTTTGGCTTTAAATGATAAGGTTTTAGTCTCGCCTGGCTCTACCTTAGTTACAGCTAATCCGCCGCCAGGGCCTGTGACAGCATGTAAATCTATCGCGTGGTCATGACTGCTATTCGCTTCATTGTGTAGGTTTAGCTCCACCGTATCCCCTTCTCGCACTCTTAAAAAAGGCCCTGGAACGGTATTATTAAATGTCCAATAATGATAGGAAATACCTGCTGCAATATCAGAGATCACTTCCGAGGCATTAAGATTAATCACCACTTTTTCTGCTCGACTTCTATTTAGAGGCTTAGGTAAATCAGCAGCAGAATGACTAATATCGGCTACTTTTTTATAGTCAGAAGGATTTACCGCCATACGGTGTTTATAATGATCCCCAGGACCAAAATTCACTCGCTGCTTATTATGCTTAGAAGAGGAGTGGTGCTTATTGCTTTCGCTAGCATTGCCAGGTGTTGTCATAAGCATGCCAGTCAACAAACAAGCGGCAATGGTGTAAGTTTTATTAATTTTTTTATTCATGTTTAATCTCTACTATTTAAGTTGCAAAATACATCCTTGTAGTAGATAAAATGGCTACGAATTTAAAACGGAGCAAACAGTATGTAGGGTATGCACCGCATATCTAGCACTGGCGAAAGGTACGCAGTGCGTACCCTATAGCCGAAAACTTTAAGCTAAATGCCGTATCTCCGCCATTTTTTCACCTGCTATGACACGTTGCTCTGTATTTAAAATAGCTTGCACATGAGGTGAAAAATCTTCATCTTCACGGGTTAAATGCCCACGTAATAAGGCTTCAAATTCGATGGCTGAACTTTCTAAAGCCTCAAAATTGCTGATTTGGTCAGGTTGTTTTAATTGATCTGAAATTAACTTCCACGCAGACTCAATTTCTTCATGGTCTAGCATTAAGCGTTCTATCATGCCATCAATCAATGCTGAGTGACCTAATAATAAAGGAAACAAGCCCTGCTCTTCATCTTGATGATGTAAAAAGGTCGCGTGGTCGTAATGGCAGTACGTTGCCATACATTCATTGGCATAGGCTTCGGTCATGCCATGCTGTTTTAAGTTTGCGACCAATGTTAATAAATTTTGACCATGCTCAATAAAATCTTCATGGTATGTTTTTAACACCACTAATCCGTCATTAAAATCGGAGATGGGTTCTTTGTATTTAAATTCCACTGCTTATCCTTAGGTTTTTTTAGCGTATTTTATATAGCATTAATGAAGGCTTAAAGTTCTAAATGAATTTTATTACTAGTGTATTGATGAACCAAAATTTGAATCACATTTTGATAAGGGATACCATTTTCAAGACTTTTCCGTTTTAATTCATATAAATCATTTTCAGATAAACGCACAGAGACTGCTTTTTTCTTCTCCTGCTTTAAATATGTCTGTAACTCAGCGACTCGTTTATTTATTTGCCCTTTACTTTTCCATTCACCTGCTTCAACACCCTCAATAATTGCTTGTTCTTCATCATCTAATTTAATGTTCATTATTTATCGCCTTGTTATACAACTTATTCATTTTTCGAGAAGGGATAATCGTCTTGAGAAAAATAGTATACTCATCTTCAACATAAGGCACGATATACACATAATTCTTAATCTTTAATAACATAATCAAAATTGATTGATTAGGGTATTTCTCAATATTCGGATGCTCTAAATCATCCAAAATATGCCCCATTTCAATGGCTAATAACACATCCTCAAAACCAATACCTCTTTCCTGCTTAAGTAAGGTATTTTTTTCAGCCGAGAAATGAATTTTTTTATGTTTATATGACATACGATGTATGTTATTTATATTAAGCTATCATGTCAATCAATTATGCAAGGTTTTGAGAATAAAGACTCTTTAACATACTGGTTCTTTATGATTTATCCCTGCATGGCTAAGGACTGTAGATAATCAAAGGAAGTATAAGTAAATTCAAGCTACAGGTTTAATACGGGACTATAGTAGGGTATCGCATCGCGTACCCTTTCGTCAGTACGAGGTATGCGGTGCATACCCTACCTACGTCCTCATCTAGTACTTATTCCTTAGCTTTATTCTTAATACTTTTACTTATTCCTATACTTGCTAATATAGAAATAAACAAATATATTTCACTAGGTTCTGGAACAGAAGAAGCGGCAGCTATATCGCCATCATAAAGAGCTAAGGCATGGTAGTTAGTATAGCCAATAGTGCCGATAGTATTCCAACCATCATGAAAACCAAAGTGCCATACATCACTTCCAACCCGTGTTCCCGTTGTATACCAAACCGTAGTAGCAGGAATATTATTAAAAAGCCTAGAACTCTTAACGGAATCACTATAGTAAAGGTGACCTAATTCAGAACTTGCAATATTATAGCCAACAACCCTAGAATCTAAGGGAGCAATAGGCAATCTCCACTTATCAAATATCTGCTCATTGATTTCAAGAGATAAGGCAGATACCCACGCAAGTTGATCATTATAATTACCAGCATCACTGGTGTAGTCTAGCCACGTGACATCTAGCTCATTATCATAAATTAGATTTCTTTCTAAACCATCATAAACAACAGTTCCACGATTAAAAAGTGAAGCGGATACAACACTGCTCATACCCACTAATAACCATCCTATGAATAAGGTAATTCCTCGTAATGTACTCATTAATAGTTTCCCTAAAATGTTAAATGCATTTTCTTAGGTATTTATACCCCGCCCTACTTTTTATAAACCTAAAAAGTAGGGCGAAGAAATAATCTACCTTAATTATTTACGGCTGATTCTTAACAAACTTAGTTCTAACAATTTGATAAGGTCGGAACATATAGCTTAACGGCATACTCCAAACATGTACCAAACGTGTAAACGGAAATAAGAAAAACACTGACATGCCTAAAAATAAATGCAGTTTGTAAATTAAACCCACACTGCTTAATAATTCAGCATTGGCATTTAAAGATAAGGTCGCTTGCGCCCATTCGGATAAGGAAATCATCACTGAAGCATCGCCATTAAAGGCGTGGTAGATTGACACTGGAATGGTCAATAAACCGATACTTAATGTAACTAAAATCCAGTTAAGAATAAAAATATCCATAAAACGACTATTGGCGCGGACACGCGAGTTGTACATACGGCGCTTCCATAATATTACGCCGCCCATCATACAAATCGAACCAAATGCGGCACCTGCTGAAATAGCCACGACTTGGTGCATCATATCCGAAACACCCATGCTTAAAAACCAGCTATGCGGCGTGACTAACCCTGCAAAATGTCCCATAAATAAAGCTAATACACCGATATGAAAAAGAATACTGCCTTTTTGCAGTTGTTCTTTTTCAAATAGTTGGCTGGAATCTGCTTTCCATGTGTATTGCTCTCGATCAAAACGTATCCAACTGCCCACAAAAAAGGTAGTCAGTGCGATATAGGGGTATACCCCAAATAATAAATTACTTAAATTCATATCAATACCTATGCTGCAATATCTGCTAGAAGGCCATGACTCTCCACTATTCTCACTAGCGGAGCGTATGGGCTTGCATTCTTTTCAAGATTACTGGCAATAATATCTGCCGCTTGTGAGGTTTGCTTTAAAAAAGCTTGCGCACTGGCAGCATCATCCATTGTGGAGACATATTCCAGAATCAAAGGTAAATAATCGGGCAGTTCACCATCACTGATTTCAAAGCCTGTTGATTTATACAACTCGGATAATTGAATCAGCGCAGGGCCTCTTTCTCTATCTTGCTCATCAAATAAATGATAAGTGAGATACAGCGAATTTTCTGCCGTCATATCAAAACTATCTACATATTTCGCTTGAAACTGTGTCAGCGTTAAGCCTGATGCCCATGTAATAAAGTCAGTAAATCGGCTTTTATCTTCGTCAGAAGTATCGGCTAATGTAGCAACCAGTTGCTGCATTTCATCCCAACTCTCCACCAATTCCTGACGCGGATACTCTAAGAGTACCGCGAGGACTTTATACACTTGGGTCATGCTTTTTCACCATCAGAACGTTTTGCCGCGGGGTGATAGCGCACAAATTCCAAGTTATCATGGGTCTTTTTACGCTTATCAGGAAACAGCGATGCATCATCACTAATGCTACAGCCGTCATTACCAAAGCTAAAGCCATTCTGCCCTTGGAAACTATGGAAATCTTCCTGACGTAGTTCTTCATGGCTAGTTGGAATCACAAAACGATCTTCATAATTGG
>WTCM01000029.1 GCA_013138595.1 Methyloprofundus sp.
GGTTTGCTCACAAAAAGATGTGTAGATACCTATGCTTCAAGAGAGGCTACCTACGCTATACCTCTTTATTTAGCTTAGTTTTTAAGGTTGTCAGTTTTTGTTTTGAATGCCTCGCTATACTAGCTAAAAACACAGCTTTTTCAGTCCCTATCAGAACAGCCCATATAATGTCAAAAGTACTCTATATAGTATTTAAAAACTTATAAACCACTACATATTGTGTTAATATTCTCAGCCTGAAAACAAAATGCATAGCGATTAGGCAATCATTCTACCAGACATTTATAGGGGAAATGATGCGCTACTCTAAGCAATACCTACACACGACTGGGACAATATATGAGCAATAAGCAGCAAACTGATTTGAGCGCAATAATGGATATTCCTCTACAAGATGCCTCCGCGGATATATGGGATACAAAATACCGTTTAAAAACTAAATCAGGGGATGCTGTTGATGGCAGTATAGATGAAACTTATCAGCGGGTTGCCAAGGCGCTTTCTAGCGTTGAAAAAACCAAAGCTAAACAAGAAAAGTACTATAAAGAATTTTTATGGGCCTTGCGCCAAGGTGTGATTCCAGCAGGGCGTATTATTTCCAATGCGGGTGCAGAAAAACATAAACCTGCGACTTCAACAATTAACTGCACTGTGTCAGGATCTATCGTTGATTCTATGGATGATATACTCGCAAAGGTGCATGAGGCGGGGCTTACGTTAAAAGCTGGATGTGGCATTGGCTATGAATTTTCCACGCTTAGACCGAAAGATGCTTATGTCTCAGGAGCAGGTGCGTATACCTCAGGTCCGCTGTCTTTTATGGATATATACGACAAGATGTGTTTCACCGTTTCCTCGGCAGGAGGACGACGTGGCGCGCAAATGGCGACGTTTGATATAGGACATCCTGATGTCGTGGAGTTTATCCGTGCCAAGCGTGAAGACGGGCGTTTACGTCAATTTAATTTATCTTTACTGATTACTTCAGAATTTGTCGAAGCGGTGAAGGCAGATAGGCCGTGGGCTTTATCTTTCCCTATTATGCAACGCGAACTAGAAGAAGATAACTTAGATTTAAGTGATAGCTCATTAATCCTTTGGCGTGATTTACCTCATACGGAAGGTTATGTAGAAAATGACGATGGTTTAGTGGCGTGTATAATCAGCAAAACTATGCCAGCACGGCGTTTATGGGACATTATTATGTCCTCTACTTACGATTATGCAGAACCTGGCTTTATTCTGATTGATAAAGTCAATGAAATGAATAATAACTGGTTTTGTGAAGATATTCGGGCGACAAATCCTTGTGTGACGGCAGATACTCGCTTACACACACAACACGGCATGGTTAAAATTGGCGATCTTTACCATAGCCAAGCTAAATTAGAAGTCACTGTCGATACACGCGCATTAGGGCGGGATGAACAAGGCACAACAACACGCCCTGCTAAGGCGGCTTTTATAACTGCAAAGTCCGCAAAAGTCTATCGCGTTACGACTGAAGATGGCTATGAAATTAAAGCAACAGCATGGCACGATTTTTATACTCATAGAGGCAAAATCAAACTAAAAGATTTGGCTATCGGTGATAAATTACTCATCCAATCAGGTAAGGGACAATTTGGTCAACAAGGAGACCAAATATTTGGAGCTTTATTAGGGTTTATTACAGGTGATGGGCACTTCACTAACCGTGGTAAAAACCAACAAGCAGCAGTCGTTAACTTATGGAATGATGACCGTTCTTTTGCGCCTATGCTAGTAAACTATATCAATCAGTTATTGGCTGAAACACAGATAGAACAACAGCGCACACGTAGCTACCAAGTATCAGCTGTTGCAATTCCTGAGCGCAATATGGTGATGATTCGCTCTGTTATTTTAGCGCGTTTATTAGCTTTTTATGGCTTTACTAAGGAAAGTAAATTGAGTGTGCCAGAAGTTATTTGGCAAGGAACAGAAGCATGTGTCAAAGGCTATCTTAGTGCTTTATTTCAGGCAGATGGAACAGTGCAACGCGATGATAAAAATAATTATTGTTCTATTCGTTTAGCTTCTAGCCACCCATCATTATTAACAGAAGTACAGGCATTACTAAGTAATTTTGCTGTTTTTTCTCGAATTCGTAAGCGTCGTGAAGCAGGAGAGCGTCTTTTACCTGATGGCAAGGGCGGTAAAAAGATGTATCAATGTAAAGCGGATTATGAACTTATTATTGGTTCAGCGTCACGTGATACTTTTATGCGTGAAATAGGGTTTTTAGGGGAAGCAAAAAATCAAAAATATTTTGACTGGTTTGCTATGCGCTCTAGAGCTAAAAAAGATACTTTTGAAAGCAAGATTAAAGAAATTAAGTTTGTCGGTAATGAAGATGTTTTTGATACAACGCAAGACGATCATAATACCCTAGTTTTTAATGGATTGGTAACAGGGAATTGTGGCGAACAGCCTTTGCCGCCTTATGGTTCATGCCTTCTAGGCTCTATCAACCTAACCCGTTTTATCGAAAATCCGTTCACTAAAAGTGCAACTTTTAACTGGGATGGCTATCGTAAAACCATCCGTATTTTCACTCGTATGCTAGATAATGTCGTGGAAATTAATGGGCTACCTTTAGAGAGACAACGCGAAGAAATTGTGTCTAAACGTAGGCATGGAATGGGCTATTTAGGGCTAGGTTCGACAATAACGATGCTAGGTATGAAATACGGCGATGCACAGTCCTTAGATTTCACAGGTGAAGTCACTAAAGTCTTGGCGGTCGAAGGTTGGAAAGAAGCTTTAGAACTAGCAAAAGAAAAAGGCACGGCTCCTGCGCTGGAACTGACTTATACCGTGACAGGCTCGATGTTACATAAACGTCCTGAAATGATGAAAGACGGCTATAAAGTTGGCGATGACATTACAGGTAAAGTCTTACATGCCAAATACAGCCGCTATATGCAGCAACTGGCAAAAGAAGAGCCTGAACTCGTTGCAGAATTAGCTAAACAAGGCGCGCGTTTTACGCATCATAGTTCAATTGCGCCAACAGGCACGATTTCACTTTCCTTAGCAAATAATGCCAGTAATGGAATTGAGCCGAGTTTTGCGCATCATTACTCACGCAATATCATTCGTGAAGGTAAAAAGAGCAAAGAGAAAGTCGATGTTTTTTCTTACGAATTACTCGCTTATCGCGCTTTAATTAATAGCGATGCGATGCCATACAGTGAAGTGGCAGGTGAGCAACTCCCTGATTACTTTATTACCGCCGATGCGATTACCCCTAAGCAACATGTCGATGTACAAGCCGCTGCACAGGTTTGGATAGATTCTTCTATTTCTAAAACGGCAAACGTACCCACTGATTTTCCGTATGAAGATTTTAAGTCTATTTATGAATATGCTTATGATAAAGGCTTAAAAGGCTGTAC
>WTCM01000261.1 GCA_013138595.1 Methyloprofundus sp.
TTAATGCGAGCTACCAAAGTGCCTTTAATTTTTGCAATGGAGCAGGTGAGTTTGCCGATAACGGCACTTGTTACGCCTGCCCCGCAGGCTATAACCGTGACCCTTTCACGCTACAATGTTCAACATTGCTCACCACCAATAGCCCGATGACTGAATGTGGTACTTTGGTTCTTAATGGTACTAACGTTGAAATTGCTCCTGACGTATTCTTTTTTACACCAGACGGTACTTTCAGTTATACGGGCTGTGGGGCTGCCCCGACACCGATGGGTGTCGAAGGGCCTTTTGATAATAAATTCTATCGTTGCCCTGCGGGTTATGACACCAATGTCTTTCCCGCCTACAATGCAGCCGATAAATGTACCTTCACAGGGACATCAACGCTCAATGCGAGCAATCTCTCCGCTTTCGGCTGTCCTAGTGGTACTTTTGATGGGCTCAACGGTTCGTGCTATTCCTGCCCAGCTGGCTATACTCGCGATGGTTTGAATTTGCAGTGTATACGCAATACCGATGCGAACTATGTTAGCCCCTTTCAGACTTGTACAGGTGATACTTTTGATGGGTTCGACGGGGCTTGTTATTCCTGTCCAACGGGCTCGCGCGATTTGTTGAACAATACTTGTAATATCATGACAGTTGCAGCAAATACGGGCATTATTGGTTGTGCAGCGGGCTCTTTTGACGGTTTAAATGGCAGTTGTTACAACTGCCCCGCCGATTACACCCACGATAGTTTATTAACAGTAGACACTCTAGGGGTTTGTTATAAACATACCACGGAAGCCTCTACTCAACACAGTGACATTTCATTACTTTGTCCCGCTGGCACGTTTCTGGATGCTATTGATATTGGTGTCAATATTACGGACATTCTTTTTAATGACGAGGTCGTCCCTTGTTATGCCTGTGCAGAAGGTTATGTGCATAACCCTATATTACCCGCCAGTGTTGACGGGGCATGTTTTGAGAAATTCGACCTAGAGGCTGATCTTGTCCCGCCCAAAACGGACGGTCAAACTTGTCTGGGTATAGACCAAGGTAATTGCGAGTCTGGGCTCGTCTGTGATATTAGTGGCGTATGCCTAAGCCCATCACAATGCGGTAGCGCAGGACAACGCGCTTGTACTATTTTTCCTCTTGATTTAGCCCGTCGCGCGGAAATTGGCGGACGCTCTTGCGAAGCAGGGACAGCAGAAATAGCAGGGCTACCCGATGGCTTACTATCCGCCTTTGGCTCAACCAGTCAATGCGCGGCGGTCACGGCTTGTGGTGGCGATGGTCAACGCGCTTGTTGTGGCGGTGATGAAAAAAGCGGCTTTATCGGTGCTTGCGCAGCGGGTCATGTAGAAATGCCAAACGGAACCTTCGCAGATGATAACAACCTTTGTGGCGGTTTAAACTTAACTGAACACCAGTCATCTGGGCTGTGTGTCGCAGTCACGGCATGTGGTGGTGATGGACAGCGTGCCTGCTGTAGTGGATCAGGTGAATTTGCAGCAGGCGGGGCTTTGTCATCCTGTCAACCAGGCTTAATTGAAGCCGTGGGTTGCACGGGTGATTGCACCTGTGGGGGCTTTTCCTCCAATATTCAATCCAATGGGGTCTGTATCTCCGCTGGTGTTGGCATTGCAGAACCCAGCACTAACTCCACTCCACCTAGCACTGCTAGGGAAAATAGCTTAAGCGGTTACGCGGATTTACATATTCATCTACATGGCGACCTCGCTCATGGAAAAAATTTACTAGTAGGGCAACCTGCGCCAACGGGAGTGAATGGAAGGTTCCTACTGGATGAGTCGCATAATATCAGCACCGCATTAAGTGCAGTGACTGATAGGGAGATACACAGTGCGGGGCATGGGTTTTTAATCGGCATAGGCGGGGACCTTATTGGAAAAGGCACAGGGGATAACGCAGTAGGCAATATGGGCGTTCCGTATTTTAATAACTGGCCTCACTGGAGTTCGACGACCCACCAAAAAATGTACTATAAATGGTTGGAACGTGCCTACCGAGGCGGCCTGCGTTTAACCGTTGTCTTTGCAGTCACTAACGAGGCACTATGTCGACCGACAGCACCAGCAGGTGTCGACTTAGATGCGCGTTGCGCCAACTCAATGCCAGCGATTGATGAACAACTCGCTGCTGCGAGAGATTTTGAATCTTTTATTGATAGACAGAGTGGTGGAGTGGGGCAAGGCTGGTTCCGTATAGTGGAAACACCCGAAGCGGCGCGACAAGTGATTGCAGACGGTAAACTTGCCGTGATCTTAGGCATTGAAGTCGATAATATATTTAATTGTAAAGCGAAGGTGATTGTAGAGGAACTTGATCTCAGTGGTCATGTGATCTCAAGCACCGAAACGGGCGGCTGCCCTGATGCCTTATTAAACGGTGAAACCGAGGAAGAGTATATTAGCCGCTCAGTGGATGCCTATTATGCGCTTGGGGTTCGCCATGTGTTCCCTGTGCATAATTTCGATAACGCTTTTGGTTCACCTGCGACTTGGATGGATACCGTTAACGTAGGTAACCGCGCGGTCGAAGGCGCTTACTGGCAGGTCGAGGAATGCCCAACGACTGCGAGTGGTGATTTTGGCTTTAAGACCTCCGCTGGTTTTGAGGATGGCTTTGTGGCTTTTTATACAGGCTTGTTTGGTTTTGGTATCGCAGAACCCATCCCCCTCTCCTCAGCGATGACGAGCTGTCATGCTTCAGGGCTGAATAGAGGGCAAGGCGATAGTGTGCAAATAATCACACAGGGGCTCATTCCCGTCAGAAGGGTTACCTTTAAACACGACTCCTTAGGTGACTTCCTGTTTAACAAGCTGATGGATAAGGGCATGCTGATTGATATTGATCACATGTCGATTAAGTCGGTGAATAATACTATTGATATTGCGCGGCAACGTTCGCCTCACTATCCTTTAGTGGCAAGTCATGTACAGTTCTTTGAGCTCAATGAAGAATCCACGCGCCATGAGCGCATGCGTACACGGGAGCAACTTGAGGCAATCAGTGCCGATGGCGGTATGATTGCCGCAATGCTGGTGGATAATAATAATGCAGGGCTAAAAGTCAACACCGCTTACACACCGCAAACGGGTGCTGGGGTGGCTGATGATTGTCGCCATTCATCCAAAACCTATGCACAAGCGTACCAATATGCGGTGGATGTCATGGGGGGCCCCGTTGCACTGGGGAGTGACTTTAACGGCATAGCCAGTCAAACAGGCCCGCGTTTTGGTAGTGATGCTTGCGGCGGGCGCATTGATCTCTTAGCAGATGAACATGCCGAACGTACCGAGGAAAAAGCACTGCAAATACGTGCCGCTAACCGCTTAAAATACCCTTTTGTATTAGCCAAACCTGGTTTTGACACGCTCTCGAAACAAGTGACAGGCGAAAAGGTCTTTGACTTTAATGTGGATGGGCTAGCTCACGTAGGGCTACTTCCAGATTTGATTAAAGATATGCAAGTAGTCGGAATGGATGCGAGTTACTTTGATGCTTTATTTAGTTCTGCAGAGAAATATATTCAGTTGTGGGAGCGTGCCGAATCCATCAGTAACGCCCTAGCCGATCCAGAGACTATCCCCGACCCAGATGCGATTTGCGCGGAGGCAGTCAGCGTTAGAGCAAAATCAGGGCAACTACAACTAACATGGTCGCCAATCAATGACGCAGCTTTCTATACTATTGAGCGTAGCAGCACTTCAGCAGAGAGTGGTTTCAGCACACTGGTCACGAAACATATCACAGATTACGCAACCTATCTGGATCAAGGGCTGACCAATGGCACAAGGTACTGGTATCGAGTTAAGCCTAATAACTTGGTATCTCAAGGCTTATGTACCACTGCTGTGGCAAGTGGCACGCCACTTGCCAGACGACCTAGGCGTTAAGTTAGCGGAATGGATATAGACCGGCGTAACACGGGAAGCTATGTAGGGTATCGCACCGCGCACCTTTCACCAGCATAAGGTACGCGGTGCGATACCCTACATACCCCGACCGTTACGTTTAAGCTTTGTTCAAACGTTTGCATATAAATACTGGAGTCCAAAACGCGTTTTGGGCAAATTTTATGTAGCCATGCACCTCTTAGAGTCGCCAAGATTTATAGCGTAAACACAAGCGCAGGCGAAGCCTTTAAAAACACATTTTCGTCTAATTCATTGACACTAATGACATTAATACAAACTTCTTCATACAGCCAATAATAGAAGCCCCCTTCATACACGCTATAGCGCCAATCATACTGGCATTGAATCCACTGATTATCTAGCGAGCCAATGCTTCTACACGTTTTATCAGACCCTATATAGTCAAGCACCTTGCTCTTTAAGCACACTTGAAAGCGATCAAATGTTATCTTGCCATTATCGTCCTGAGAATAGCGGACTCGATTGCCAAGCAAGTCATCCCCGTGAGGATCTATCAAGCATTGCTTGTTAAAGATATAAACAGCAGGCGGGACATTGATAGGGTATAGCTTCGCTATTGCCGCCCTTTGCTGGATATGTTCTGCTGTGCGCTGGCTTTTATCCCATTGTTTGATGGTTATTTGTACGACTAAAATGCTCATATTGATAATTTGTTAAGACCCTGCTCTATCATTAATGTACAAGACTATGTAGGTGCAGATTTATCTGCACTGTGCGGCTAAAGCCGCACCTACGAATAATGCAGCTATAAATTTAATACTCAACCGCTTTAATCATTTTTAATTGCCAAGAAGCTTCACCTTGAATCAGTTTATATTGCAGCTGACGCGTACCGCCTGTGGGCTTATTATTTGAGTCTTCCTGCTTATAGATAGGAAAACGTCGCGCCAGGCTGGTCTCCACCACTGAAAATTCATCATGCCCCATATAACCAACTGAATTCTTTTTGTCATCTGATAAAGGCGGTAAATAGATTTCACTTATTGATTTATTATGGTTACTACTATAAGCCACCAGACTGCCATAAGAGCCACTCCCTGCTGAATTGATATACACATAAATTTCTGGAAAACCATTATTATCAACATCCGCAATTTCTGCACCTGTCACAGAGCCGTCAATCTCTTGTTTAATAATGGCGTTATCAACTGTCAACCCTGATGGTGTAATCACTAGCGTATTCAGTGAACTATTATTAGCACTACTCACTGTAAATGAAATACCCTCCAGCGTATAGGTTTCATTAAAAGCCCCGTTTACTTTGCTAGACTCTCCCTCGAGTAAGCTATTCGCATCCCAGTAAACATAAATAGCTTTATGCTTAAAATTAAAAATCAAACCTTGCTCACCCAAACCACGATTACGATAGACTGTATTCCCATTTTCATCGGTATATTTACCCGCGATCACTGCATCAGGCTTAAGTTCATGTACCTGCTTATCGGCACGCCTTATGGTAATAAAGCCCTGCCGCTGACTAAAAGAACAAGGAAGGATAGCCTCTCCTTGGGTTGAGCCTTTTTTATAAACACCGCAACGCACATCGGTTGAGTCAGCCATCACAGTCTGTGCGCTTAATAAAAGACAGCTTACGCTAAAAGCTGATAAAGAGTGGCGGGGTAATTTTAGATTCATTATTTGCATATCCTGAGTTAAATTTATGCCGCTTTGCTGCGTGTCATAAAAGAGAAGAAAGTGTAGATCAAAAAAGTATTGATCATAGCACCGACGAGCATAAAGAGTGTTTTTATGATCATCGAATCTACGCCAATACTTTCAATCAGAGATGCAAAAACTATCGACCACGGCATAGCAAGGAATACCACAAAAATACCCGAAAAACTATCCGTCTCTATTGTTGCAAACATAATAATAAAAGCGATAACGACAAGCACAGCATAAATTGATGTGATGATCATAGGGACTTTGGATTGACTGTTAAACATAATTGACTCCTTTATTTTTTGGTTTAAGCTCGTTCCCAGCGTGGGAACGATTAAATCATCTACCCGCTGTTTGACTACCGTAGGGTATCGCACCGCGTACCCTACGTTGCTAGTCTATTATATAGCTTATGGGGCTAAAACAGCAGACCTTAGATAATACTTGCACAGCCTCGCTGACTTGAATACGCTTGTCAAAAGAGTATATACTTGGATAAACATTCATTTAACAGTCATCATTTTCGGGGGTTTATCATGTTATCCAAAATTCAAAAATGGGGAAATAGCCAAGGCATTAGAATCCCTAAAAATCTTATTGAAAATTCGCATATAAAAATAGGTGAGGAAGTGTCTATTTCAGTCAAAAATGGACAAATTATTATAGAGGCGACTCACAAAATAAGAGACAAATATGCGATCAAGGATTTGGTGAATAAAATGCCAAAGGATTATGAGCTAGAAGAGGAAAATTGGGGCTCTCCTTCAGGTAAAGAGGTTTGGTAAGTGTCTCATTATATCCCCGAAAAAGGTGATTTTATTGTCGCGAACTTTGACCCACAGTCAGGACATGAACAAAAAGGGAGAAGACCTGCATTAGTGATTAGCAATAGCCTGTTCAATGAAGCCACAGGGCTGACTATTGTTTGCCCAATAACTAATACAAACCGTGATATTCCCTTTCATATTGAAGTTCCAGAAAAATCCTCATTAACGGGTTTTATTATGGTTGAACAGCTCAAGTCTATTGATTATAGAAGCCGTCAAGTCAAATTGATTGAAAAGGCAGATAAAGAAATATTAGATGAGGTTTTAAGTGTCTTAGATGCTTGTCTCTATCAAAACTGAAATAGCTAGGGTATTAATCGAGTATTTCAGCCCTTTGCTTATCATGCTATCCTACTCACTGATTAGCCCATTCCCACATCTAAAATCAACAACTATACCTTATATGGAATTTCACTGATGCCTGTTTCCCCTCGCAACAAGATCCTCATTACTGCTAGCTTTGCCACTTTAGTCGTGATTGCCTTATTCAGCTGGGGTATTTATCAAATACGCTCGCAAGAAATTCATAAAATTGAGCTACAAATGCAAAATAAGGCATGGAATTATGCCAGTCAACTGGATGCCTATTTACATGATTTAGGGCGTGTGGCGACAGCAACCGCTATCTACGCACAGGTTCATCCTAAAGTAACGGAAAAACAAATCTATAAACAATTGCGTGCAAACCTTGAGCAAAGCCCTAATATTTTTGGCGCGGCTATGGCTTTTGAACCGTCTCAATATCGTCGTAAAGCTTTATTCGCACCTTATGTATATCGCAGTAAAACAGGTATACAACAAATGGATATAGGCGGGAGTGATGGCTATGATTACACGGATAAAGAATGGCAATGGTGGCATACACCCCGAAACTCAGGAAAAGCGACCTGGAGCCCAGCCTATTTTGATAAGGGTGCGGGCAACATATTAATGACCAGTTACTCAGCTCCCTTTAAACGCCATGGTAAATTCTGGGGTGTAACCACCGTTGATATTGAATTGACTCATTTAAAAAGCGTTCTTAGTGACACGAATAAAAAAATGCCTCTCTTTATGTTGTTAGACCAAGAAGGGCATTATATATATCACCCTAAGCCTGAAAAAATCATGCAGTCCACGCTTTTTGACAATGCTAAAAAAACCAATAAGGCGGAACTAAAATCTGTTTGGCAGCGTTTAAAATCTTCTCAAGCAGGGGTACTAAAAACGGATTCTTGGGGCGATTCAGGTGCAATGCTTTGGGTGATGCACGCTCCCATTGCCGCAACTGGTTGGGTATTCACTAGTTGGGTCACTGAAGAGCAAGCACTTGCGGGTTCGAGTACTTATTTATGGGGTATCACTAGCTTTTTACTCAGTGCAATGCTATTCGTGATAATAGGTCTTATTTACATCACTCAGCTTGCACTCAAAGCTTTAGTCACAAAAAATCAGCAAAGCCTCGACACAGCGGATAAAACGCAGCCAAAAAAATTAGCAGATCCTATCAGTATCACGATTATTCTTAGCTTGTTATTGTTTTTATTGTTTACACTCGCTTGGTTTTTTCTGGTTGAACAAAAAACAGTCAACCACTTAACCATTGCCGCAGGACATAGAGACAGCGAGTCTTACGCTTTAGCACAGGCGATTGCGCAAGTGACCCCTAAGTACCATCCCGATATAAAAATACAAGTGTTAGAAACGGATGGCTCTAAACAGAATGTTGCCTTACTTGAAAAAAATTTAGTACAACTTGCCACCGTGCTAGCGGATACCGATATGCCGCCTGCCGCAACCTTAATGGCGAATCTTTACCCTGATGCTTTTCAGTTAATCGTACAAGCAGACTCAGCTATTCATAGCGTTGCAGACTTAAAAGGTCATCGTATTGCACTGCCTACCAAGGACAGCAGCCAATACAACACCTTTTGGTCTTTAGCCGATCATTACGGATTGACTCAAGCTGACCTTGAATATCGTTCTATGTCTAATGGCGCAGCAAGCTTTGCCTTATTAGATAAAGCGATTGATGCTTTATTTTGGGTCAGTGCTCCCGGTAGTTCTGCTATTTTAGACTTAATTGAGGCGGGCAATTTACGCTTAATTCCCATTAACCAAGCAGAAGCTTTACAACTAGATCAACCTGCCTTACAAATAGGCGTTATCCCCGTTGGCTCTTACCGAGGCAACCCTGCTGTCCCTGCTGAAGATTTAGCGACGGCAATGGTTCCCCGCTTATTAGTCACGCATGAAAAATTAGATCCCGAATTAGTCAGTCGTATCACCAGCGTATTATTTGAAAGGCGACGTGAGCTAGTGAATGTCATTCCTTTGGCTGGGTTTATTACCGCCCCTGATAAAAATAATGTATTTTTACCAATTCATGAGGGCGCACAAAATTTTTATGATAGAGACGAGCCGTCCTTTGTTGAAGAATATGTGGATATAATCGCTTTAATCTTATCTGTTATTGCGGTTATTTTTTCCAGTGTATTGCATTTACTGTCTGACAAGAAGAAACAATTAGTGGATGCTTATAACCGTGAGCTACTCGATCTATGTGATACCGCACGTAAGAGTTTTAATTACCAGCAACTTTTTGATATTAAAGATAAATTATTAGATATGCTCAGTGAGCTAGTGCTTGCAGAGGCTGAGGGGGAAATTACCACCGAAGCGTTCGAGTCATTTGCCTTTACTTGGAAAGCCGTTAATGAATCTGTACGTGATCGTTTGCTACTGGATTTAGAACACCATCACCATAAACCTCAACCTAGCGAAGAACAACAAGATGCTGATTAAAACGAAACCTTTCCTTATTGGGCTCATTACCCTAATGCTATTAAGTACGCTGGTGATTAGCCTTAGTTTTTATCAACAACAGAAACAACAAGCGATTAGTAAAGCAAGCTCGCAATTAAACTTAGCATTAGAGCTACGCCATACCGCTATTGACCGACTCTTTCAGACCATACAATCAGAAATTCTATTTTGGTCAAAAAATGAATCTTTAAACAAAAACACTCGCCTCTTAATAGCAGGCTGGCGCGAGCTAGGCAGCAACGCGGCGACTAAATTACGCCAACGCTATATAGAAAATCCCAAGCAATTCAATAGCACTCAAGATAATTCAAAATATAATCTTATTCATACACACATTCAAAAAAACATAGGCGAGTTCATTAAAGCGCGTCACTATAATGATGTGTTGATTATTGATGCAAAAGCGAATGTTATTTACAGCTATATGAAAGAAAATGATTATGCCAGCAATCTCAAGACAGGGCCTTGGCGAGATAGTGCCTTAGGTAAAGCTTTTCGTGCTGTTAGCAATAAAGAAAAACCTCAAGACTTTGCCTTTGTTGACTTTGAGGCATACGTACCCAGTAAAGGCGACCCCGCCAGCTTTATTGCCGCACCGATAAAAAATAAACAAGGTGTCTTATTTGCCGTGATTGTTTTTCAAACCCCCGCTAAGTATATTACCAAGGTAATGCAACATAACGGGGGTATGGGAAAAACGGGGGAAACTTACTTAGTGGGTGATGATTTATTAATGCGTAGTGACTCGCGCTTTTCTAAGCTATCCACAATACTGCGCATCAGCGTCGAAACAGAGACAGCAAAAAAGGCTTTAAAAGGTGAGTCAGGTATCCAATTTACACAAGATTATCGCGGTATTCCTGTGTTATCCGCCTACACAACACTTAATTTAATGGGCTTAAAATGGGCGATACTATCCGAACAAGATCGGGCAGAAATTTTACAACCTATTCATGTCTTACGTGACAAGCTTATTATTGCCACCATTATTATCGCTTTAATCATGATTTTTAGTAGTCTTTGGCTTACCTCTTATTCTAGGCGTGCTTAGATTGTTTAAGTTTATTGCTTGTGTCATTATTGTGCGCTTGGAATAGGCAAAACAGCCTGTAGGGTGCACCGCATACTTAATGCTGACGAAAGGCATACAATGCTTCACGGCAATTAAGTTAAGCCATAATTTAATATTAAACAATGACTTATAGTATAGGTTGGATAATATTTTTTATTGCGAAGTATTAAAAATCGTCATCCGACAGGGTGGGCAGAAAAGAATGTCTGATTTCGTTATATGCAAAACGCAAGACCTGTCCCTGCTGTTCTCCGACAGGGTGGGCAGAAAAGAATGCCTGATTTCGTTATATGCAAAACGCAACACCTGACCCTGCTGTTCTTGCCCCTGCTGTTCTGACCCTGCTGTTGCTGTTGTTGTGAAGAGATCGTTTATTGGCGAAAATCGAAAAAAAATTCGGCTTGCACTTGTAGATATAAATATATAGATAATTGTCCTTAATAAACACCATACCTATTATTTACTAACCATTTCTCTCCATAATTCTATAGTAGACCCCGCTGTTGCAGCCCCCGCCATATGACCCCGCTATAAATACCTTACTTTAAGTAAGACTGTATACTGTATGGCATAATAACCCTTAACCCAACATAACTTTTCATTGAATTAAAAAAAGGAAAAAAATGCAATTCTCAGAAATACGCGATAAAAAATTAAGATCCCGTGTCAAATTACTAGGCACACTGCTTGGAGAAGTCATTGAAAGCCAAGTCGGAAAGCCTATCTTAGATTCAGTCGAAAAACTGCGCAAAGGCTATATACAACTACACGAACAAGACGATGAAAAGCTAAGCCAAGAATTACAAGCTTATATTGATGCGCAAAACCCTGAACAAATTAGCTTAATTATTCGCGCGTTTAACCTCTATTTTAGCTTGGTTAATTTAGCGGAAGAAGAACACCAATACCATGAAAGACGCAGTCAATTTAAAACCGACGGCCCTTTATGGATGGGCTCGGTTTTAAACACCATTGGTGATTTCAAAAAAGAGGGTTTAACAGCAGCAGAAGTTGAGACCATCATTAATAAACTGGAGTATATTCCTGTTTTTACGGCACATCCTACTGAATCAAAACGCCGTGCGGTGATGGATAACCTACGTAGAATCTTCTTAACGCTAGATGAGTACAATGAAGCAGAAACCTACGAAAACCCTTATGCTCAAGAACGGGTTGTCAAAAAACTGCAATACCAAATACAAGTGTTATGGAAAACCGACGAGGTTAGACGCTCTAAACCGACGGTAGAAGATGAAATTAGAAACGGTATTTATCACTTTCGCCAATCGTTATTTGCCGCTGTCCCGACCACCTACCGCTATATGGAGTGGGCTTTAGCAAGACATTATCCAGGTGCTAAGATTGCAACACCTAACTTTTTAACCTTCGGTTCGTGGATTGGGGGCGATAGAGATGGAAATCCTTTTGTCACTCATAAAACTACAGTCAATGCATTATTTATGCAAAGCAGAGCGGTGCTTTATGAATATGAGGCAAGAGTTGTTGAATTATGCCAGCAATTAACACAATCTTCTTTTCTTGCGGATATTAACCAAGAGGTGATTGATAAAGCGACGATTGTCGATACTGACTTCTTAGAAATGATTTTTCACAACCGTCCCAACAGGCATAAAGATGAACCTTACCGTCGTCTATTAGCCATCATGCAGGGGCGCTTACAGAAAAATCTAAAATATGTTGAAGATCAATTATTAGGTCGCCCATCGAAAAAATCAGAATTTGCGTACGCTTCAGAAAATGATTTTTTACATGATTTAGAATTAATTTATGCTTCATTATGCAGCCATGGCGACCAGAATGTTGCAGACTCAGACCTGAAAGACCTGATTCGCCTTGTGCATACTTTCGGCTTTTACCTGATGCGCATGGATATTCGCCAAGAATCCAATATCCATACAGATGCTGTGGTCGATTTACTGTCTCACTTAAATATTGACTATGCACAATTCTCAGAAAGTGAAAAACTAGACTGCTTAGCCGCTCAAGTATCTTCACCGATCATCATTGATACCTCGCATATAGACCTGCAAGAGATGACTCTCGAAGTACTGGAAGTCTTTCATGTGATCAAAAAAATGCGCGGGGAAATAAGCCCTAAAGCGATTAATAATTACGTTATCTCCATGACGCATGAGGCAAGTCATGTGATGGAAGTGTTATTTTTAGCACATCAAGTGGGCTTAGCAGGTTATAACGCGGGGCAACCTTATTGTGATATTAGAGTCGCGCCATTATTTGAGACTATTCAAGATTTAGAGCATATCGTCCCTGTCACTTCAGCCTTATTTGAAAATTCGACTTACCACGCGCTATTGACAGCATCAGGTAATATGCAGGAAATCATGCTAGGTTATTCGGATTCAGCTAAAGATGGCGGTAATCTAGCTTCATCATGGAGCCTCTACCAAGCACAACAACAAATCATGGAATTGGCGGATAAACACGCAATTGACTGTCGTTTGTTTCATGGGCGCGGTGGTACAGTGGGACGTGGTGGTGGTCCTACCCATAATGCGATTTTATCGCAGCCAACAGGCACGGTTCGAGGACAAATTAAATTCACCGAGCAAGGTGAAGTTTTATCCTTTAAATACAGTAATGTAGAAACGGCTACCTATGAGTTATCTCTCGGTGTCACAGGGCTAATGAAAGCCTCTAAATGTCTGGTTAAAAAACCAGAAGCTGATAAGCCAGAGTATCTTGCCACCATGCAAACACTGGCGAAACAAGGTGAAAATGCTTTTAGAGAATTGACTGATGACACTGAAAATTTCTTTGATTTTTTCTATGCAGCCACCCCTGTTAATGAAATCGGCTTATTAAACATCGGCTCTCGCCCTTCACATCGTAAAAAAGGCAATTTTTCTAAATCATCTATTCGTGCGATTCCTTGGATATTTGGCTGGGCGCAAGCACGGCTTACGTTTCCCGCTTGGTATGGTACAGGCGAAGCACTCAGCAATTGGATGAATGCGCATGGCGATCAAGAGTTAAAAGAAATGTATGAGCAATGGCCGTTTTTTAGAGGCTTAGTCAGCAATATTCAAATGGCTTTATTTAAGACCGATTTAAAAATTGGTCAAGGTTACAGCTCTATCAGCACCGATAAAGCGTTAGCTAAAAAAATATATGACAT
>WTCM01000130.1 GCA_013138595.1 Methyloprofundus sp.
GCTTTGGTATGCGTACTATCGGTTTCAATACGTACTTGGCTACCTGTGTAAGAACGCGCGGGACAGCCTAGCTCAGCTAATGCCATGCATAATAAAGACATGGTGACTTGCTCGCCAGTGGAAAGTAAAACGTCCATTTCTCTAGGCACTGCATTACTCTGGATCTGCCCAGCTAGCCCGACTAAGCGATTGGTTTCACCACTCATTGCTGAAACCACAACCACTATTTGATGCCCTAACTCACGCGCGGCTTTTACTTTTTCGGCAACGGCTTGGATACGCTCAACCGTACCGACCGAGGTTCCGCCGAATTTATATACATAAACTGCCATTCTTTAAGCACCTATCTGTTCACGCACCCATTCAGGTACTTGTTGTAACGCTAGATCTAAATTCTCTGGATTGCTTCCGCCCGCTCTTGCCATATCAGGGCGACCTCCACCCTTTCCGCCCACTTGCGAGGCGACTGAATTGACTAAATCACCTGCTTTGATGCGCTTGGTTTGCTCTTTAGTCACACCTGCGATTAGGTTGACTTTGCCATTACTCACACTTGCCAGAACAATCGCGGCACTGCCTAGTTTATTTTTAAGTTGGTCGAGTAATTCACCCATTGCTTTTGGCTCTACCCCATCCAACTTAACCGCAAGCACTTTAATACCGTCTACTTCTACTGCTAGTCTAGCCAATTCACCACTTGCCGAACTGGCAAGTTTAGATTGCATACGCTCTAGCTCTTTTTCTAAAGCTTTGCTTTTATCCATTAACTGCTGCACTTTATCCGCAGCGGCTTCTGGAGAAGATTTGACCACATTCGCAATAGCCGTGATCGATTGCTCGCGCGCTTCTAACCAGTGTATTGCGGCTTCACCTGTAATCGCTTCAACACGACGCACCCCTGAGGCTACCCCTGTTTCACTAACAATTTTGAATAAACCTATATCGCCTGCACGCTGTGCATGCACACCGCCACATAACTCGGTGGAGAACTCACCTATTTTTAAGACCCGCACTTCATCGCCATATTTTTCGCCAAAGAGTGCCATTGCACCTGCATTAACCGCATCATCTTTGGACATAATATCCGCTGTAATCGCGGCATTTTGACGAATTTGTTGATTGACTATGCGCTCGATGATTTTAATTTCATCTGCTGTCATCGGTTCAAAATGTGCAAAATCAAAACGTAAACGCTCTGCATTCACTAATGAGCCTTTTTGCGTGACATGCTCGCCTAAAACTTGGCGTAATGCCGCATGTAATAAATGTGTTGCCGAGTGATTTAAAGTAATCGCTAAACGGTTATTCGCTTCTACTGTCGCAGTACATGCCGTATCCACTTTTAATGTACCTGCAATGACTTTTCCATAATGCAAGAACAGGTTACCTGCTTGTTTTTGCGTATCAGTCCCTTCAAACCCTGCGCCATCCACTTCTATACGCCCACAGTCACCGACCTGCCCCCCAGATTCTGCATAAAAGGGCGTGTGATCTAAAACCACTACCGCTTCCGCACCTGCTGAGAGTGCATCAACCGCAACACTTTTTTGGAATATACCAATGATATTGCTGTTTTCAGTGAGTTGTTGATAACCTGTAAACTCTGTTTGTGCATCTAGCTTAATAGTTTGATTATAATCATCACCAAAGCTTTTCGCTGCTCGTGCACGCTCACGCTGTGCGCCCATTGCTATATCAAAACCTGCATGATCGACGGTGAGATTTTTTTCACGCGCATAATCTGCGGTTAGATCAACTGGGAAACCGTAAGTATCATAAAGCTGGAAAACAATATCACCCGGAATCACTGTACCCTGAATTTTCTCTATACAAGATTCTAGGATTTTCATGCCTTGCTCTAAAGTTTCAGCAAAACGCTCTTCTTCAATTTTTAAAATTCGCTCAACTTGTTCTTGCGCTGCCGCTAGCTCTGGGTAAGCTGCGCCCATTTCAGCCACTAAAGGAGCCACTAATTTATAGAAAAAAACTTCGCGTATATCCAAGCGATAACCATGACGAATGGCACGACGAATAATACGCCTTAACACATAGCCCCGCCCTTCATTAGACGGCATCACGCCATCTACCACCATAAACGCACAAGAACGGATATGATCGGCAATCACTCGTAATGAGCTATTTGTTAAGTCTTTCGTACCCGCTAGCTTAGCTGCAGTGCTTAATAAACCTTGAAACAAGTCAATTTCGTAATTATTATGTACACCTTGCAACACCGCTGCAATACGCTCTAAGCCCATGCCTGTATCCACAGAAGGCTTAGGTAATGGGGTTAAATGACCTTCAATATCACGGTCATATTGCATAAATACGAGATTCCAAATTTCGATATAACGATCACCATCTTCTTCAGGTGTCCCTGGAGGGCCACCAGCAATATCTTCACCGTGGTCATAAAAAATTTCCGTACAAGGTCCACAAGGGCCTATATCACCCATAGACCAGAAATTATCTTTCGCGCCAATGCGAGAAAAACGCGCACTATCAATTTTGACCTCTTCTAGCCAAATTTTTTCCGCTTCTGAATCTTCATCAAACACAGTGACCCACAATTTTTCAACAGGAATACCTAGTTCTTTGGTTAAAAAATTCCACGCAAAATGAATCGCTTCCGTTTTGAAATAATCACCAAAACTAAAATTACCCAGCATTTCAAAAAAAGTATGGTGTCTTGCGGTATACCCTACATTTTCTAAATCATTATGCTTACCCCCTGCTCGGACACAACGCTGACTGGTTGTTGCGCGCACATAATCACGTGGCTCACGCCCTAAGAAGGTATCTTTGAATTGCACCATACCTGCATTGGTGAATAAAAGAGTGGGATCATTGCCTGGTACTAGCGGGCTAGAAGGCTGGATAGAATGCCCTTGATCTTCAAAGAATTTCAAGAAAGCAGTACGTAATTCTGCACTGGTTAAATTTTTCATAATTTCATTGGGGAGGGGGATTAATCGTGTTTTTAATTATTAATGGTTAGGCATTAAACAATTTTCGTATCATCTCATGCGGAAAACCACGCTGTTGCAAAAAACGACTACGCTTAAATTTTTCCTGCATACTACAAGCTTTTCCTGCGCCATATTTTTTGCTATAAACTTGCTCCAACAAGTTTTGCCAGCTATCAGCAATATCTTCTACGGCCATTTCAAAGTAACAATCACCTGCACCGCGTTGCTGTAATTCAGCTTGTATACGTAAAGGCCCAAAACCTTTATGTACACGGCTACGCGCATAACTTTCAGCAAAGCGCTCATTACTTTGTAAGCCTTGTTGCCTCAATTCTTCAAGTACAGGGCTAATGTCATTTTTAGCGTAACCTTTTGCAGATACTTTTTGCATTAATTCGTGCAGACTATGCTCTCTGCGCATTAAATAACGTAAGCAAGCCTCTTTGATCGCTTTATAAGTTTCTAACTCTTCGGCTTGCTCGGTCACTACACTACTTATGCTAGCCCGTCAGGATCATCAGATTCAATCTCTTTCGTTTCTGCGTCATCCTTTTTACCAAAAACTTCAGCACGGATATTGGCCTCTAGCTCTTCAACGACTTGTGGGTTTTCTTTTAAATATTTACGCGCATTGTCTTTGCCTTGACCAATTTTGTCATTGCCATAGCTATACCAAGACCCTGCTTTGTTCACAAAACCGTATTTCACCCCTAGATCGATTAACTCGCCAAGGAAAGAAACGCCTTCGCCATAAATAATTTCAAATTCAGCTTGCTTGAAAGGAGGAGCCACTTTGTTTTTAACCACCTTAACGCGAGTTTCATTACCGATGATTTCATCGCCTTTTTTAATCGCGCCGATACGACGTATATCTAAACGTACTGAGGCGTAAAATTTTAAGGCATTACCACCCGTGGTGGTTTCAGGGCTACCAAACATCACACCAATTTTCATACGAATTTGGTTAATAAAAATAACCATGGTATTTGAGCGTTTGATATTCGCGGTTAATTTACGTAGTGCCTGTGACATTAAGCGTGCTTGCAGACCCATATGGGAATCGCCCATATCGCCTTCAATCTCTGCTTTAGGCGTTAACGCCGCAACAGAATCAATGACCACAATATCAACTGCGCCAGAGCGCACTAACATATCGACAATCTCTAAAGCTTGCTCCCCTGTATCAGGTTGAGAAACGAGCAAATCATCAACATTCACACCAATTTTTTCTGCATAAGCAGGATCTAAGGCATGTTCAGCATCAACAAACGCTGCTGTACCGCCTACTTTTTGCATTTGTGCAATCGTCGATAAGGTCATCGTGGTTTTACCCGAAGACTCTGGACCATATATTTCAATCACTCGACCACGCGGCAAACCGCCACAGCCTAATGCAATATCTAAGGTTAATGAACCGGTAGAAACGGTTTCTATATTGCGCGATGCGGCATCATCACCCATGCGCATAATCGCGCCTTTACCAAATTGTTTTTCAATTTGCATTAAGGCAGCGCTTAATGCTTTCTTTTTATTATCATCCATTGTCTATTGTCCACATCTATACGCATTAAAACTCGACATTATCCCATAGGCTGATTAAAGCTCATAACTTACTTTGGTAACAAGTCTTTTAATGCATTTTGATAAGCAATTCTTGCGGTACTTGCAACGGCGACTTGCGCCTTAAGTCTTGCGATTTCAGACTCAACAAATTGTAAACTTTGAATTTGTGCTTTAGCCTCATCAGATAAATCATCCAGTGAATAATCTATACCATCAATTTTAATTTTTGCTTCTGTTTCTGCCATTGTTTTTCCTTAAAGTATCAGTTAAACCTAATATGTAATCGGACATTATATATGCCATACAAGTACTACAGTCAATTAATAATGGCTATTTTATAGCCTAGAAGAATGAAACTTAAGAGCAGCCGAACATAAGATGTTTTGTGTTGAGAAGGCACATAAATATGCACTTGAAATAATACAATTTGATACAAAACAACAGAAAGATCACCAAGAAGCAAAGCCTTAGCGTTCAGTTGTTTTTAGATTTTGGAGCGGGAAACGAGGTTCGAACTCGCGACCCCAACCTTGGCAAGGTTGTGCTCTACCGCTGAGCTATTCCCGCATAAAATCTTGATTCTACTTGAAACTACGTATGGAGGCTGCGATCGGAATCGAACCGATGTAGATGGCTTTGCAGGCCACTGCATAACCACTTTGCTACGCAGCCTTTACGTCTAAAATAAAAAAAGCCGCAAATAGTGCGGCTTCTCAAATCTTTTGGAGCGGGAAACGAGGTTCGAACTCGCGACCCCAACCTTGGCAAGGTTGTGCTCTACCGCTGAGCTATTCCCGCTCTGATTGAATTGACTATTATAACGATATATTAAAAATAGTCAACTCATCTTAAAGAATTATTTAAGGTTCCCCTTAAGAGTCCAGCCTTTCACACCTGCACGACAATCGGCAACTTCTGCTGGAATTTCCACTTGTACAAAAAGCTGCTTTTTACCAAAAGCATCCTGAAATCCTCTAGCAATAACAGATGTCCCTACTGGCGCATTACAAATAACGTCTTCAGAATTATCAAAAGAAGCCATAGAGCCAGGCACTTTCAAGATCTTTAACGATGATTCACCCACTGAATTTGGCGCTTTTAAAATATAAGATTTATCTAGTGAAATAGCTGACTGAGACTGAGTATGCTGTGTAGCACTACCACCATCGCCCGAAAGCATAAACAAACCTAGACCCACTACTGCTGCAATAGCCCCATAAAAAACTAAAGGCTTTTCTTCTCTTAGCTGCATTAAAGGGGGCTTTGCTGCATCAACCGCATCTTCAACCGCATCAACCGCATCTTCTATTGCTTCTTGCGCCGTATCTACCGCATCTTCAACAGCATCCTTAATGTTTTCTATTGTTTCTTCTGTCGATTTATCTTCACTCATCAATAACTCCTCATTATTCTAAATTCTAACTAGTTTTTATTCTTATTTTTAAGTCACAGGGCGAGATCATAACCTTTGTAACTTAAGCTTGCAAGAGTTACTCTACTCTATCCACCCGCCTACAATCAAATTGCCAATAGCCCAGCCCTATATTTTTACGCTCTCTTAATAAGGCAGGGAAATTCTGTCCACTTAGGTATAAGCGCACCATATCTAATTCCTTCAACATAAAGGAATCAACAATAAGATAACTTCTTTCTTCCCCACCCTCTAGCTTAACGTTATAAATCAAGGCTTCTTGCTTGACTTGTTCCTCAGTTTTTTCTACCTCACTAAACAAAACAGCATGCGCATTACTAGAAATTAAGCTCACCCCAAATTCTAGTATTTCCGTTCCTTTTAGAATAGAGAGCTTATTCACCACCCCTAAAGTCCGCTTGTCCTCTTCCTGAGAGACTTTTTTAAAGCTAATTAAACTGCCGACAGAAAGCGAACCAGACCGCTCAAACGTATAAGACAAGGCGGCTTCCGAAGAGGACTGGGCAATATATTCTTTTGCTGCTAGTCGAGGCTCTCCCTCCGCATTCAATTCATCTTTGCTTTGCACCGCATAAGTAGAATTAAGCCCCACCACAAAGGAGCGATCTAAACGATCAGCAAAAATTCTTGCGCCATGTAATGTTTTACCTCGCCAGCGATGCTCCAAGTATTCGAGTAACTCTATCGCGGGCTTGCCCGCCTTATCTGAAATTTTTAACGTACTATAACGGCCATCCATCTTACTTTTAAAACGCTCTTTTTTCTGTAAAGACCGATACAGCTTACCAAAGTTAATATACAAAATAGCATCATCATGTATTTCTTTTTCTTTTCGCACAAAAACAGCGGCTTGGTCTTCGTCCTGAAAGATCATACATTGCTTCTTCATACCTCCAACAGGCACGCTTCCAAAAGACATCAGCCCTGTCAAGCGTTCAGCAAACCTATACACCTGTACAATTTCTTTAGGCATCAAACCCAACGGATTTGCTAGGTTTAATAATATAATTTGCTTATAACTTTCCTGAATCGTACTCGTGTGATTATAAATACACGATATATCCGTCACTTTAGCATTTTCTTTTTTTATCTTTACACCTAAAGTATAAAGAGAATGCAAATCTATCCATACCCACTCATGCACGGGCAAGTTCATAATATATTGACTCACCACAATACTACTCAAGCCTTTAATCACCCGCTGTATAGCAAGCCCTACTTCCTTACCTTGAAACCAGCTAAGACGACGCGATTGATTACGCACAACAATCCAATAGGCCGTTGCAAGTTCTTGTTCTATGCTAATTAAAGTGTGATGTGCTTTCTGCTCATCCTCACTTTTAGGAAAGCCACTGCCCATTAACTGAGAGAACAGACCTTCCTCTATCATCAAATAGCGATCTCTGAGTATTTCTAAATAAGTCATACGCATTGCCGCACTCATCACTAACTTATTACTTTCAGCAATAAAATCATGCAATAAACGAGTGGTTAATGAGGCATTAGCAATAGGTAATTCATCTATCCAACGCCTAACAAGATCCTCTTCATACATTTTTAGGCTTAGCTTATCTTCGCGCTGTGCAGGTATTACTAGGAAAAAAGAGTTTCTCACGCGTGCCTCATTTGATTTAGGAACAGGGGTTCAATAAATCCCAGAAATTCAGACTCGGATATTATTAAATTTTCGCTCCTGACTGCCGAAATATCTATCATTATCGTCCTTTTCGCTTCATCATTCCTTTCGATGGGTTATACCCTATAATAGCAAGTATTAGAAATAGCGCAAATGCTGCTAGGGTATAAAGGAAAGCCCCTTGGTTAAACTGCTCATATAGCGCAAAACGAATAAACTCGACCGCTTGAGAGAAAGGATTATACTCCGCCAAGCGATGCAGCCACACACTTGATTCCTTTAATTTCCATAACGGATACAAGGCTGTAGACATAAAAAACAAGGGAAAAATCACAAAATTCATTACCCCTGCAAAATTTTCCAATTGTTTAATAAAAGAAGACAAAAGCAGGCCTAAAGCGCCTAACATCAAACCTGACAATACCAAGGCTGGCAATAAGTATAAATAGCCCAGTAAGGGGGCTTGTATCTCATAAAGCCATGCGATCCCTAAAAAAACATAGACCTGTAATATAGAAACAAACACGCCTGCTAATAACTTTGAAATCAACAAAAACCAGCGTGGCAAAGGACTAACTAACAAGATACGCATACTACCCATTTCTCGATCATAAACCATTGATAAAGAGCTTTGCATCCCATTAAATAGCTGAATCATACCAATCAAACCTGGCGTAATATACACCTCATAAAGTATATAAGTCTCATAAGGGGGAATAATCGCAATCCCTAAGGCCGCCCTAAACCCAGCGGCAAATACAAACAGCCAAACCAATGGTCTAACCAAGGCAGATAAGAATCGTTCCTTTTGCTTTACAAAACGAAATAACTCGCGAAAAACAATCCCCCACAATGCGTACCAATAGTGAAAAATTCGCATCATGCCTTCCTTTCAGTAAATTTTAAAAAAGCAGCGTTAATATCTTCAACACCTGCTTGCTGAACAACATTTGCAACCGATCCCTGCGCCTGTCGTTTGCCCTGATGAATCAAGACAATTTTATCTGAGTCATAAACCTCATCCATTAAATGGGTCGCCCATAACACCGCAATATCACTATCCTGCACCAATTGGTGTACATGCTCTACAATCGCCATGCGACTAGGCACATCCAGCCCGACTGTAGGCTCATCTAATAATAAAACATTTGGCTGATGCATTAAAGCGCGCGCAATTTCTACGCGCCGCCTATGCCCGCCATTTAGCTGGCGCACCACTTCATCACGCCGTTCATACATACCTAAACGCTGTAATTGCTCGGCCAAGGCAAGGTTCGCTTTTTTTCGACTCATCCCTTGTAAAGAGGCGTGATAGCGTAAGTTTTGCTGTACGGTTAAATCTAAATCCAAGGTAGTTTGCTGAAAAACTACGCCTAATTGCGCTAAGGCTTGCAATGGCTGTTTTTGTATATCAAAACCTGCCAATTTAATTCGCCCCTGCTTATGCGCATACAAACGTGTGATTAATGCAAATAAAGTACTTTTTCCTGCGCCATTCGGCCCCAGCAAAATACAGCACTCCCCCTTTTTAATGTCAAAAGTCAAATCATGCAAGACTTGCTTTTTTCCATAAGCAAAGCTCAGTGCCGCGATCTCTAATGCAATATCACTCATCGCTTAACTGCCACCCCCCAAGGATACCGCCCTACAGCAATAGACTTGGTTACTTTATGTTTTAGCAAATCAATGATAGAAATATCATGACTTACCCCATTGGTTGTATACAAGCGCTCTTGCTGCGGCGAAAAAGCTAAATTCCATACGCGCGCACCGACTAATAAGTACTTCTCCACCTGATAAGTCTGTGCATTAATCACTGCTACTCGATTTGCTGGCCCTAAGGCAACATACGCCCACTGCCGCTTATTATCCACGACTACTCCGACAGGTTGAATTTTATCCTGCCCTACTCCCGCGACTGAAAAATCCACACGCTGAGTAATTTTTTTGCTTGCGACATCAATCACCATCACCGTAGCATTAATTTCTGAAGTCACCCATAACTGCTGCCCATCCGCTGTAAAGGTCAAAGCCCTAGGTCGCGGATCAACCAAGGTATTCGCCTTAATTTCATGGGTTTCTGCATCAATCCAATGCACCATATTGGTGGTTTCAGAAGCACTGACAATCCATTTATTATCAGGGCTTACTGCAATGCCTTCAGGCTCTACCCCTACCGCTACTTGATGGACTAATTGTTTTTTCTGTAAATCAATCACCGTCACTTGGTTATCATCTTCATTAGACACATACATACGCGTACCTAATGAATTAATCGCAAAAGTTTCAGGATCTTCTCCAGAAGGTAGCTTGCTCTTAACTTGTAAAGTATTCGCATCAATCTCCAACACCGTATTGTCATCACTCACCGCAACATACAATGTTTGTTGATCTGGGCTAAGTTGGATACCACGTGGTCGCTGTCCAATATTAACCGTTTTGATTAACGCACCAGCAATAGGATCAACCACCGCAATGGCATTGTCTTTTTCCAAGGTCACAAAAACAGTTTCTGCATGAACAGCGGTAGCTCCCATTAACAAACCGCTCAATATAATGGCACTCATTTTCATATTTATTCCTTTTACTGACATTTAGTTTCTGGCTGATCATAGCCTAAAGTATCTAATTCATTTTTAGGGTGCAAAAAACCCTCTAAAGGAGGTGCACCCACTAATGAAGTCGGTGCTGCTAATAATACGGGCTGACGTAACTGCCCATTCCAAGCTCTAAAACTTAAGGGCCGTCCTTTATAGCCCTGTAATTTAAAACGCTCACTTAAAAGATAATCTTTCACTCCTTTTGCTGTCGCTGAGTGGGTACGTGTCACCGCCTCACCAATCGAGCGCACAGCTAAATAAGCGGCATAATCTTGTTCTTGCATTTGCCGTCCAGCCAAAGCTTTAAAACGATTTTGAATTTGCACCGCCCCCCACTGTTCATGGGTACGATGCCAAGCGGTTGCCACTAAGCCTTGCGTGCCGATTACAGGCCTAGGCAACCAAGTTCGATAATTGATATATTCGCCAAACAAGCCCTGCTCATCCGCAACGACTAACACATCATAGTCATCCACTTGAGTAAACACAGGAATATCAGACTGTGCTGTACGCCGTGCGTCATAACTATGTTCCCAGTGCTTTTCTGCGATTATTTTCATCCCAAAACGCTTAGCTGAACGCTTAATTGCCGCAGCATATAAACGATCTTCAGGCGCATTTCCCACCACTAAAAACCACTTATTCCAACGCTTTTTCAACATATATTGAGCCAAAGCATCAGCACGCATCGCACGACTCGGCAATATATGTAAAACATCTGCTAAGCACTGCTTTTCTCGCAAAACATCAGCACGTGTTGCCACATCAAACAGCAAAGCACGGTGATTGTTTATTTGATCTAATTGCACTAACTGCTCAGCACTTAAATTAATCACAAACAGCTCAACACCCTCGGCAAGCAAGTCAGTAAAGACTTGCGAGACATCCCCTGCTAACGGTACATTAACTTGCTTTAAGACATAATTTTGTTGCGTAAACTGGCCTGTGGTATTGTTATCTTTCAGACCTAATAAAGCGCCTTGCAAGCCTTTATCAGCAATAAACGGCTCCAGATTAGATAAGGCAGCAGGCACTTGTAACTCCTGCGTAAGGTAGGCAATTTTAATCTCTTGAGTATGCTCAGCATAACTTGGCAGCGCAAATAAACTAAAAAGCAAATATAACGATAAGCGAAAAAATATTTTCATTATTTTTAAAAGTTACTGTGAAAGGCTTATCAAAGCCATAATAAACATCAAAACACTAGAGTTAATAACATTATACTTATATACTGATCTGTCACACACTCATACCACCGCGTTTTATCCAAGGGTTTTTATTTATGGCGACTCAACAAACAACCCCTCCTCTTACTGACGACCTTTTAGACGAGCTTGTCGATGGTCTTTTAGATGAACTGATCGCTGACAAGCACTTTAAAGTCAATGAAAGTGCCGCCGCCAATCAACGCAAAGCTATTCGTTATTTTTTCCACAAAACCAAGGCCAGCCTTTCTACCAAGCCTTTCTTTACAGCAGGGGAGAAATTTGAGGTGCAAATTATCAATATGAGCTCCAGTGGTGTGCGTATTTTATCAACTAATAAACTGTCACAAAAGACTAAAATATCCTTATCTATTTCTATCAAGGGTATAGGCACTTGGAAAGTACCCGCAAAAATCACGCGCTCTTATGGGAATATGCAATATGGCATTGCCTTTAATACCCCAGAACATGCCATTATCGACCAGCTGATTGAACATGAACCTGATTTTTCTATCGTCTAAGCCCCCTACCTACTTATGCCTACTCTTAGCGCTATTTATCTATATCCCATCAAATCCTTAGCAGGCATTGCATTAAATCAGTCCAGTGTCAGCAAAACAGGCCTGCAATATGACCGTCTATGGATGCTAGTCGATGCACAAAAGCAATTTTTATCGCAACGTAGCCTCCCCAAAATGGCTTTGATAAAAACCCAAATTAAAGATCAGCAGCTGATTGTATCCGCCGCAAATAAAGCTGACCTTATCCTGCCATTAGAGCCCAGCATAAGCAAGCCGCCTATCGAAGTTAATGTCTGGCATGATCAGTGTGCTGCTAGCCCGATTAGCCTGGAAGCCGATCAATGGTTTAGTGATTTTTTACAAATTGACTGCCAGCTTGTTTACCAAGCTCAAAACGACATTCGCAGCGTCGATCAAAAGTATGCCCTCAGCCACGACCAAACCTCTTTCAGTGATGGCTTTCCTTTTTTAATTGTATCCGAAGCGTCTTTAACACGGCTTAATCAACAAATGGGGTTAGAACTATCCATGCGCCGTTTTCGCCCTAATCTAGTCATTAGCGGCTGTGAGAGCTATGCAGAAGATACTTGGCGCAAAATTAGTATTGCAAACATTGGCTTTAGACTTCCCAAGCCCTGCTCACGCTGTTCCGTCCCACAAATTGACCCTGATACAGCTTTAATCAACGATAAAGAACCGTTACGTACTTTAGCACGTACACGCAAATGGAATAAGCGAGTATTTTTTGGTCAAAATGCCTTACATGATAGTGAAGGTTTTTTACAACTTGGGGATAAGTTAGTTATTCAGCAAATAGGGGTTGCTCAACCGCCTTTATAAAAAGCGGATAAAGCTTGTCATTTACGCAACTTACCCAGTTTAAAAAAGCCGTTTCATGCCTCAACACATCCTATATTTCCCCTTATCTTAATTGCCGTGAGGCTAGAGTTTAGGCGCTCAGCATGTATTACCGACAAACAGACTTTAAGAAACTAAGTATATAATACAAACCACTAGCAACTTATAATGAGCGCGATGACAAACTAGAGTACAAGATAAAACAGTAAGCTTGCCCATAGACTTTTTTAGCTAAAATAGGTATAAATAGAATATGTTGACTGATTTAAAAAACTAGCCGGCATATTTGATCTTATGTATTTTAAACTTAGGAGAACACTATGAAACTATTTCTAATTTTAGGGCTACTACTATCGTTTAATACCTTTGCCGCGCCAGTCAATGTAAATACGGCGAGCGCCCAAGAAATTGCTAGCTCGCTAAATGGCATTGGTCTTAAAAAAGCCGAGGCAATCGTTGAGTATCGCAAGAAAAATGGCAAGTTCACGACGGCTGCTGGCTTAAGCAATGTCAAAGGTATTGGTGACAAAACCATAGCAAAGAATAAAAAGGATATTAAACTTTAGGATTTTATATCAAAGACAGGGCTTGCAGTGTATATGCCTTTTTTTATTTTTAATCATGCATATTGCAAGGCCTGCCTCTCTCTACATCGCTTAAGTGTTAAATTTATAGCTCATAAAAACAGCCCAGCTGAAACCATGCTAAACTGCTTCACATGTTCTATTAAGTTTAATCCGCATTCATTATGTCCAGTAAAACAGCCAAAACCTTTTGGGATATCCCCAGCAATCTTAAATATGATGAGCCTATTGATGAAAGTAGCCCTTTCTTCGTCGATACGGCGATTGCGCGTGGTGATTTTACGTTTAATGGTATTTATAAAAGCTTATTTCTTGACCCCAAATCAATGAGTTTTAAAAGCACGCCAGCAGAGCGTGTATATCAATTGTTTTTAGGGCACCGTGGCTGTGGTAAAAGTACTGAATTACGACGATTAAGCCAAAAACTCCATGATCCAGAGCGTTTTTTTGTCATTTTTTTAGATGCTTTAACTCAGCTTGATATCAATAATGTGAGTTATGCGGATATTTTATTGGCTCTAGCAGCAAGCTTATTAGAAGCTTTAGAAAGTGCAGACATTGTATTATCCGATGATTATATTCAGCCTTTAATCAATTGGTTTGATGAACGCATCGAAACACAGGCGAGGACTAAAGAATATGCCGCAGATATTAAAGCAGGCATTAAAGCTAAAAGTGGTATTCCTTTTGTAGCCGAATTATATCTTAATATGACTAGCTCTTTACGTACTAACTCAAGCTATAAAGAGGAAGTGCGCAAAGTGTTAATCAATAGTTTTTCACAATTTTCCGCCGCGTTTAATATTTTATTAGCCGCGTCTAATGAAGCTATTATTAAGGCCAATAAAGGGCATGCCTTATTATTTATTATTGACGGCACTGATCGCTTAAACCAGCCAGATAGCCGGCGATTTTTTATTGATGAAGCCTATCAATTGCAGCAAATTGAAAGTAACTTTATCTATTGCGCCCCTATTCAGTTATCGCATGAAGAAGGACAGGTCAATGAAATGTTTAAAACGTTTATTTTACCCATGGTCAAGTTACGCGAAAAAGACTCTGCGACTGATTTAAGCCCTGCCTATCAATGTTTGCGTGAATTGGTTTATGGACGTATAGACAAAACATTATTTGATGTAGAAACAACGGTAGACTATTTAATCAGGCATTCAGGCGGAGACCCGCGTCATTTAATACGTTTACTGGATTATGCTTTTTTAGAGGCTGTGGGTGAATGCTTGGACATTAAAGCGGCAAAAAAAGCGGTACACAACTTAGCCAATGATTTACGGCGTATTTTAAATACAGACGATTATGATTTATTAGTCCGTATTGATACGAGTGATGATGAAATTAATGACGATAAAGTACGCCGTTTATTGTATAACCTTGCGCTGCTGGAATATAACTCGTATTGGCGTTTAAGCCACCCGGCTATTAGAACTTTAAAGGCTTACGACAACGCCTTGCAACGCGCAGAGTTAGCGAGCTATTAAATGAGTCGTCTTGATATTGATTCCTTTAATTTTGCCAAAGCTGAACATGCGGATGAGCTACGCAGGGTGCAAAAAGTCTTACGTTATCAGCAAGGCTTTCAGTTAATTTTTTGTCTCTATACTGACCCTCCCACCTATCGTGAATCCATTATTACTTTTTTAAATCACCCCTTTAAAAAACCCAATATACTGCACACACGCACACTGGATAATTTTTCCAGTTTTGAAGAGCTACTTGCTCGCACAGCAGAAAGTGCCGATATTATTCATGTAATAGGCTTGGATGCGTGGCTATTAGGTGAGCAAGCTCAATCACGTTTACAAGCTTTTAATCAACGGCGTGAGAGTATTGCGCAATGCTGTACTCAGCCTTTGATATTATGGCTACCTGAGCATTTAGCGAAAGACTTTGCTTTATTCGCACCTGACTGCTGGGAATGGCGGCGTATTGTGGCAGATTTTTCATATTTAGCACAAACAGAAGTAACGCCAGTCAGTTATCAGCAAGGCTCTTTTAAACCATCCGTGCTTACTGAAGATATTCAATTACCTAAAGACTGGGGGCATGCACGTTTTTTATTAGAGCAAAATAGTATTAAAGAAAATGTAGCGGCAGGTGAGTTAAAAATAGCATTATTACAAGCGGAAACCTTATTGGCTCAAGCTTTAAAGGCGGGGGAAGAAGCGTACCACGGTGCAGACTATGATATTGCAATAGCAAATTTTTTATTCGCTGGTACTTTACAACGTAGTGGTTTTTTTATTCAGGCATTGGAGATTTTAGAGTCTATTTTTCTCGACTTTAAACGATTAGCTAATAATGGTGCAAAAAGTGCTTTAAAAATGCTCCAATATACTTTAGTCGAACAAGGAAACTGCTTAAAGGATACTGGTCGTTTAGAAGCAGCTGTTGATAAATACCAAGAAGCAATGCATTTAGCTAAGAAATTAAATGATATAAGGCTAGTAGCAACCGCACAAGCTGAATTAGCGGGTGTCTTTATATTACAAAAACAGTACGCTATTGCGCTTTCACTCTATGAAGAGGCGCAAGAATTATTTATGGAAATAGGTAATTCCTCTGACATTGCGACTACTTTTCATCAAACAGGCATTGTTTATGCGGCATTGCAAGAGCATGAACTAGCAGAACAAGCCTATCGACAAGCTTTAAGTCTTACTAGTAATAAAATTGATGTCATTAATAGTTTAAATCAATTAGGCAATCTTTATCATGATTGGGGAAAACTTGAAGAAGCGATTCAATTCTTTCAAGAAGCTGTACAACTTGCTAATGAACTAGGCGACCTACTCCGTGAAAGCGTAGCACGAAATAATACTGCAGATAGCTTAATAGAATTACAGCGTTATGATGATGCACGAGAAGAATTACAGTTAGCAAAAAAGTGTCAGGAAGTGCGTGGCATAGTACTAGACCCTTGGGTAGCATGGGTTGTACTATATAAATTAGAGCAAGCCTGTAACAATAAAGGTGCAGCTAATGCCGCGAAACAGCAAGCGATATACGCTTATTTAGCTTATCGCCGTATGGGTGGAGTCAATATAGATGGGGCTGGAGTCACTCAATTATGCAAGGAAGTCTTATCCGCTATCCACGAAAATAAAATCACTAAAGCAGTCAATGATTTAAAAAAGCTACAACAATCGCCTGAATTAGCAGAAGTGTTAATCCCCGTAATCCCTAAACTCATCGCTATTCTACAGGGAGAGCGTCAACGCACTTTAATTGATGATCCTGAGTTAGATTATAATAGTGCGGCTGAGTTATTGTTCTTGCTAGAGCGATTAATACCTGAGCCTGATTAGTAGCATGCATACACCCTACAGATTACCTGACTATTCCGTAGGTTTCACTAACTTGCCTTCAATATACGTGCGGAATGAATGACGGATATTTTGGACTTTTTCAGATTCGCACATTTCATTACCTAAACTAGATTTATGACAACGTATATCCAAAAAGATACTGGTACGGTTATTGTCCCGCTTGGATTTAGAGGCAGATAAACTGATGTCGCTGGAATTCATTGGATCATTTGCCATGATCAATGTTTTGGTATTGAAGTTGATTGAGGTGGTGGAATTGAGTGCAACAAATTCTTTGGCTAAATTCCATGCTGTCGCACAACTTTGTCTATCTTTACAGTTATATAAACCTAAGGTCGCTGCGGCTGCTATTTCAGCAGAGTCATCACTGAGCTCTTGTGCACTGACAGTACTGCTTTTGGTTAAAAATATAAAGCGCTCTATATCAGCATGAAACTTTGCCTCAATAATGGCGCGTTTTTCTAAAGTATTACCGATGGCGATATAAATCTGCTCTATTTGCTTTTCTATATTGATCATTTTATTCAGTATTTTGTCAGATACTTTTTTTGCATTTCGTTCGGCTCTTGCTGCTTTTTTACGCTGAGTATTTAAATTGTCATTTAAATCTTTTAAGGTTCTTTCGTGCACACGTTTTTGCGCATCAATTGACCCTAATTTCCCATCCAGCGTCAGACGTAAATCATTAATATTACGAAAAGTACTGAGTAAGACTTTATCGTTTGATTTTTGTTTCGCGATAATTTTTTCTTGTTCTTTTCTGAGTAAGCGCAATCTGACTTCTAAAGCAATTTGCTCTTTAGTTTTAGCCGCTTGTACCGTTTCGACTACATGTCCTTGTGGGTTTAAGACATTACGCTCAAATTTGGATTGGCTAGGAGGGACTTTATCAGAATAAAAAATCAGACCATCAGACCCTACCCAGCGATAGACTCTCGCTGTGCTAGATGATTGAAAAGCAAAGCTGGTCGCTATCAATACAAGGGATAAAAGGAGACGAAGATTAGACATGTCAGTATTCTACATTAATTCTTATAAGTTATTTATTGTGTTTATTAAAATAGCAGGATTAAAGTGAAATACTGCTATCTATATCACAGGGAAGCTTTTAAGTTCAATCTATGCCGAAATTATAAACCGCTTAATTGGCGACCACAAAACACGAGACATAATCGTAATGTAGGGGCAGATTTATCTGCACTGTGCGGCTAAAGCTGCACCTACGAATAATGACGTTATACTATATGCTACGTGTCCCGCTTTAAGTTCATTACGCTTAATTTACAAGCGTAATGAGTTGTTGTAAAGGCGGCATAATTAACATTTTAGCTAATTGTAAACCTAGTAAAACAATCAGTGGGGCAAGATCTATGCCGCCTATATCAGGAATTATACGTCGGCAAGCCGATAACAGCGGCTCTGTTAGGTTAAATAGAATTTTTGTCGCTTCATTAAAAGTGCCTGGATTGATCCAACTAAGGATGGCACGGGCAAAAATAGCAAAGACAAAGACATTAAATAGCAATGAAATTAATTGGCTCAAAGAGAGCAAAATTAAAGCGGCAATACTAAAACTCATACCTTTAACACTTAAGACAATCAAGTCTGAGACCATCTGTAAGGATACTAAAAGCACTAAAGATGAGGTATCTACTTTGCCAATTGAGGGAATATAACGACGCAATAAACGTAGCGGTGGATGGGTAATTTTAATTAAAAATTGTGAGATCGGATTGTTAAAGTCGCCGCCGACCCACTGCAGAATAAAACGCAGTAACACCGCTAAAATATAAAATGAAAAAACAGTATCTAATAAAAAGATAATAGGGTCACTGAAATATGAAGATTCCATTAGCCTTCTCCTAGTTCTTTAGCAAGTTCAATTGAGCGATTATTGGCCGCTTGTAAGGCTTTATCGACTAATTCAGTAAAGCCACCTTGATTAAAGGTATTAATTGCTTGTTCTGTGGTGCCACCAGGTGAAGTGACTCGTGCTCTCAGTGTACCAGGAGATTCATTCGATTCTAGGGCGATTTTAGCCGCGCCTAAAGCGGTTTGCTCAATCAATAGCTGTGCCGTTTCTTCTGTTAAACCCAGTGCCTGTGCAGATTTTTGCATCGCTTCCATTAATAAGAAGAAATACGCAGGACCGCTACCTGATACGGCGGTAACCGCATCTAATTCAGTTTCAGATTCAACCCAAACAGTAATTCCGACGGAACGTAGAATATTTTCTGCTAAATCATGCTGTGCTGTGCTGACATTTTGATTCGCATGTAAGCCTGTTGCGCCTGTTTGTACTAAAGCGGGAGTATTCGGCATACAGCGTACTACTGCTTTATCCGTACCTAGCCATTTGCTGAGACTTGATTGGTTAATACCTGCGGCAATAGAGACGATGAGTGGATTGGCTTGCTCAAAACTTGCGGTGGAATTTTTGATGACTTTTGCAATGACTTGAGGCTTGACTGCAAGCACGACAACATCCACTGCACTAATTAAATCATCATTGATCAGCGTGGTATTAACCTGTAGATTTTTACCTAGATCAGCTAATTTATCTTCATCGGTATCAGACACCCAAATTTGTTGCGCTGCATGACCGCTAGCAAGTAAACCACTGATTAGGCTGCTTGCCATATTACCGCCGCCGATAAATCCTATATTTTTTGTTTTCATAAGTTATTATTATTTTTAGCTGATGACTAAAGTAGGGGCGGTTTTAGCCGCGATTTATATTCATTAAGGTATTGAGATTTAAGTTTTTAGCCTATTTCTATTATCTAAAAGGTACGCAATGCGTAGCCTACTTAATATTGCAAAAGCCTCTCCTACATATATAAGGGTATTTTACACACTTTCAACTCTATAATTCTCTTAACACTTGCATAGGCGATTGTTTGACCACCGAACGAGTACCCCAAAAACCTGCTAAACCTATAAATAGCGCGGATGCAACAGGGACGATTAAGCATAAACTTAAATTAAGATTAAAGTCTATTTTTAACACCCAATGGTATAAAGCAAAAATAATCAGCTGTGACATAATCACCGCTAAGAGCCCTGCAATAAAGCCTAATGCACTAAATTCTATCCATTGTATTTTTTGCAAAAAGCCGCGTTTTGCGCCTAAAGTACGCATTAAAACCCCTGTATAAATACGGCTATCTAAAGTCGCTTGTACGGCGGCGAATAACACCATAAAGCCTGCAACTAGCGCAAAATATAATAAGTAATTAATAGCGGCTGTGAGTTGCATTAAAATACGTTTAATTTGTTGTAATAATAAATCCACATCCAACACAGTCATCGCAGGAAAATCTTTGACTAATTGATTTAAGACGTTTTTCTTTTCAGCAGGTAAATAAAAGCTGGTGATATAGGTATGTGCAAATTGGTCAATAGTGCCTAATGAAAACATCATATAAAAATTAGGTTTCATGGTATCCCAATTCACTTTACGTATATTATCGACTACCGCGCTGACTTGTTGCTCGGCAATGGTAAAGGTTAATTTATCACCTAGTGTCACTTTAAGACTCGCGGCAAGTTTTTCTTCTATAGACACCAGCCCCACTGGGCGTGTTGCTGCCCAATTGCCTGCGACAATTCTATTATCTTTAGGCGCAGATTGCATCCACGTTAAACTTAAATCACGATGAATAGCACGTTCTCCCTGTGATTCTTTGGTGACGATTTTTTGTACTGCAATATCATTAATTTTAACTAAACGTCCTCTTACCACAGGGTACATTTGATTAATACTCACGCCTTGCTCTGCTAACTGCTGGTTTAAAGCCTCTTTTTGTTCTGCAAAGACATTTAAAGCGAAATGGTTAGGGGCTTTAGTCGGCAATTGTTGCTGCCAATCATTAATTAAATCTGAGCGTACGGTAAAGCTTAAAATAATGGCTTGCAAAGTCATACTAAAGGCTAAAATTTGCACAATATTCGTGTGCTTGTTTTTGGATAAACCTTGTAAGCCAAAACGCCATGTTAAATTAACATGCGCTAATAAATAATGACTGGCACTGAGTATTAAATAGACTAAGCCTGCCATGACCAATAAACTTGCGGCACAGGAACCCAAAATCGTCAGGGTTAATTTTAGATCATCGGTATATTGTATGATTAAGACAAATAATAAAGTGATCGCCAAGCCATACACCAACCACGCGCTGGTAGGCAGTGGTACTAAATCTCTACGTAAAATACGTAAGGGCGGCACTTGTTTTAAGCGTAATAACGGCGGTAGTGCAAATCCCAATAACACCACTAAACCCATAATCATGCCAAATAACACCGCAATAACACTAGGGTTAGCGACTTTAGAAGGCAATAAGTCTCTTAATATATAAAATAAATAGTCTTGGCTTAACCAACCTAAGACACAGCCGATACTGCTAGCGACTAAGCCAATTAATAAGAATTGCCATAAAAACAAGCCTAACACTTGATTTTGCTGATAGCCTAAACAACGCAAAATAGCCGCACTATTAAAATGTCGTTCCGTATAGCGGCGGGTTGCCATTGCAATCGCCACGCCTGCAATTAAAATCACCACAATGCTGGATAAACCTAAATAACGTTCGGCTTTTTCTAAAGCAGAGCCTAATTTAGGTCTATCTTCATATACATCCATAATACGCTGCGAAACTCCTAGCTGAGGCTCTAACCAGCGTTTAAATTGCAGAATATGCGTTTCCGTCCCTGCAAATTGAAAAAAG
>WTCM01000035.1 GCA_013138595.1 Methyloprofundus sp.
ATGCTTCGTTTTCCAGCGAATGACAACTGTATGGCTTGTCATAGAACCAGTAATTCACGTCGTGGATTCTATGGTTTTGGTGAAGCTGCTTCAGCAACACTAGAAAACGCAGGTGAAAATGCAGAAGATGGCGTATTAGTTGATGATTATCAAGATGATGTACATAAAGGTAAAACCTACACCGCTGATAATGGTCAAACACGTGATATAGAAAACTGTAATAGCTGTCATTCTAAGCAATACTTTAAATCACCGTTTATGAATGTTGATTTAGATGCTAACCATGATTTCCCTAAAGGAAACTCAGATATGGATGTCCGTAATGACTTAGATTACGCGCCCAATGCAAAAGCTTGTGAAGATTGTCATCAAAAAGCTAAACATGCGGTTGTTCCATCAGGACACGACACTTTATTAGAAGCGCATCGTGAATTATGGAAAGGCAATGGCGATATGGCGGGTTATAGCAGAGAATCTTTAACTCAGATTACGCAAACTCACTTTGATGTGGTGTCATGTCAAGCTTGTCATATCAATGGCAAGAAAAGTCGTGGAAACCCTATTCAAATCCTTTTCCGTTACAGAGTTGCCGAAAATGGCAAATCAACGATGGTACCTTACAACCCTAGAATCCGTAGCTACTGGAAAGATAAGAAAAGCAACCGCGTTCTTGTTCGCTTTGAATTAAGTTCAGTTTTTGCTAAAGGTGAAGATGAGGAAGGTAACCTGTTTGGTGCGATTATTGACCCTATTTCAGGTGATGAACTAGGTAAAGTAACAGCTAGCGAAGGCCGTCATGGCTTGAGATATGGCAAGCCTGAAACTTACGAGTCTTTTATGGCTTTAAAAGGTGCTTATGATAACTTATTACGCAAAAAAGGCTTTAACAATCCTGATGTTGCTGAGTTCTTAACTGAGTCAAATGAGTATATTATTTCTCATAACACGCGTCCTTCACCTGATTCAGTTCAATGTGAAGAATGTCATGAGCGTAAGCAAAGCGGTGCATTTAGTGCATTAGTTTCACCTAACGGTATTATGGGTAAAGCTAACTCTAAAATTCTAAGAACGATTCCTGACGCACGTTTGGTGGCTGAAGGGCATTATGTCTTAGATATGCCGTATATGCGTATTCAAGACAATGGTGATGTGACAGAAAATGTTGATGACATTTTATATGACACAAAAATTGATCCATTTATGAGTCGTTTGAAAAACTCTAGTGCTAGCGAAGTGATTGGCGCTTTCCAAAAAATTGGCACAGCCAGTTTATTAAGAGCAGTCGGTCCTGAGCTAAGTGCATTAATGGCTCCTGATCTAGTCAGCGCCAATAGTTACTTCTTCCAACCTAACAAAGGTGACTTTACACTAAGAACGATGGCAGCAGCGATTGATGGTAATACCGTTAATGATATTCTGTTCCCAACTTATCGAGGTGCTTTAGGTTTTCTAAAAGGTGCAGAAGATGCGGCTAGCGATGTGTTGAAAGCACGTAACTACGGTAAATTACGTTCTGATGTCTTTTTCTTTGATGTACGCGATTCAGCGAAAAAACATGTTAGCTCTTTTAATGGTGCTAGTCTGTTTATCAAAGTAGCTTACAAAGGAAGCAAGTCTAAACTGGATGATATTAATGTCGTCACAGCGGATTTTGATTTAAAGAAAATTGAAAAAATCTCTAAATCAGACTTGTTAATGATAAGCCCAGCAACAGCTGAAGGCGAAGGTTATGTGATCTTCAAAACAGCTAACGTAGGTTACTTTATTATTGCAGATAGATAATACGGTGCTTGTTATGTTGCACAATGCCTAGATTTTATTAGGCACTAAGGGGGGAAACTTTTATAGCTTCCCCTTTTTTTTGCCTAATTTTTGGCTACCACTCAACACGAGACATTATAGTAGGGTATCGCACTGCGTAGTTTCCGCCTTATACTGCAAAAGATAGCGCAACCAAGTCGAAGTGGCTGTATTACAGTTCCCGTTTAGATAAAGTACAGTATTAAGACTGAATATCTTTATATAGCTGAAATGCTATGACTCACTAACATGGGAACCGTAATATTGATTATTCCTGAGGCTAAAAGTGGTGAAATACGACCTAGTGATTGCTTCTGCTTTACTTGAAAAAGCTCTCGTGCCAAATTTTAATAATGGTATGTGCAAAGTTACGTTACATCATTGCTTATAACGCTAGAAAACATTGACAGCTGATTTTTGGTACAGGAAAAATGGGCAAGAGAGAGAATATGCACTGTGCATTACAGCAATTAAGCTAAGGACAAAATAGGATATATTGAGGCACGAAACATATCTTTTAGGCTGCATACCTAATGCTAACAAAAGGTACGCGGTGCGTACCCTACAAATGACTAGCCATAAGTATCAATAAAAAATGTAGTCTTTCGTAGCAAGGAGGGAGTACACGGCATGTCTTTTTAGCTTCGATGGAAACCTATCAATCTTGCGCATAAAATAATGGGATTCACAGAAAGATGCTCTAGCCATCCTGCGTAAACCGCACCTAGTTTAAGCTCTTACGCATAAGAGGCGGTGAAAGCATTATCAAACGGGAGCCCAAAACTTATAATGGACTCCTTCATCGTAAGCTTTTGTTTAGAGTGAAAACAACTCACGCATTTTTGCGCCTGGATGTTCGGCACGCATAAAGGCCTCGCCTACTAAGAAAGTGTAAACCTCATTATCCATCATCAGTTTAATATCTTCCGGCGTATGAATACCGCTTTCAGTAATCACTAAGCGATCATCAGGTACCATCACCTTTAAATCTAAGGTGGTTTGCAATGAAGTCTCAAAACTACGTAAATCGCGGTTATTAATGCCTATTAAAGGGGTGTCTAAAGTTAAAGCGCGCTCCATTTCTGCTTGATCATGCACTTCCACTAAAATATCCATGCCTAGCTCTTTCGTGGTATCGGCAAGTTCATGCATTTGTGTATCTGATAAAGCGGCGACAATTAATAAAATACAATCGGCACCTAATGCGCGTGACTCATGAATTTGATAAGGATCAATCATAAAATCTTTACGCAACATAGGCAGCGGACATGCCTCATGCGCCATTTGTAAATTAACTTCACCGCCTTGAAAAAACTCTTTGTCTGTTAGTACAGAAAGGCAGGTTGCACCGCTCATCGCGTAGTCTTGTGCAATTTCGACAGGCTTGAAATTTTCTCTAATCACGCCTTTACTAGGCGAGGCTTTTTTGACTTCAGCAATAATCGCAGGCTTTTTATTCGCCGCTTTATCTTGTAAAGCACGCGCAAAACCACGCGGAGACTCTGTTTCGCTAATAATACCTGCTAGATCAGCAATGGACATACGCAATTTACGTTTGCTAATTTCTTCTGCTTTTTTAGCTAGAATTTTTTTTAAAATATTCGGTGTGTCAGTCATAAGTTTTTTAATATAAGGTGGGGCGAGGGATCAATATAGTATTAATGAGCCACCTTTCACAGTGGGGTTTACACGCTCACTTCATTCACAGCGCCATTCCCAAAGTCTTTTATCGGGAATCTACTGTACATGATAGATTCCTGCTAGAAGCACGCAGGAAAGACAGTCGCTTTTTTAAAAAAATGGCGACTACTTTTAGCCCTATATGAAGGATGCCATTAATTATGGCAATCAATAGCGGGTATTTTTTGCAGTGTCGCTGAAACCTACATGCCAAGCTCACGCAACACTGATATATTATTGATTATTGGGCGACAGCAAATACAACGAGACAAACAATATGCAGGGGGTGCACTGCATAGATTATGCCAGTGCAAGGTACGCAGTGCGACACCCTCACTGCCATTTAGACTAAGGTCTAAAATTAACCAGTGCTTGCAGCTTTTCTTTTGCCATGCCTGAGCTAATCGCAGCTTGCGCCATCGTCACCCCAGTGGCTAATGAGTCTGCTAAATCAGCCGCATAGATTGCAGCACCTGCATTTAAGACGACAATATCCAAGGCAGCACCCGCTTGATTATCGAGTACTGATTCCACAATACTCAGACTATGCTTAGCATCCGTCACAGCTAAATCAGCCAGATTAGCACGCGACAAGCCAAACTGCTCTGGGCTAATCGTGTACGTTGTAATTTCACCATTTTTTAATTCAGCCACCGAGGTCTCACTTGCAATGCTAATTTCATCTAGCCCATCCTCTGCACTGACAATTAAAACATGTTGGCTACCGAGTGCTTTCAAGACATGCGCTAAAGGTTCCACCCAGCGCTTATCAAAGACTCCAATAAGCTGATTAGGTGCTGCGGCAGGATTTGCTAGTGGCCCTAGTAAATTGAACAGCGTGCGTACGCCCATTTCTTTACGTGGTACGGCAACATGACGCATTGCCCCATGGTGTTTTTGAGCAAATAAAAAGCCTACACCGATACTATTAACGCATTGCGCGACTTGTTGTGCAGATAAATTTAAATCAACCCCTGCCGCTTCCAATACATCAGCACTACCAGAACGACTAGAGATAGAACGATTACCATGTTTAGCAACAGTCCCGCCAGCTGCAGCGACAACAAAAGCACAGGTAGTAGAGATATTAAAGGTGTTCGCGCCATCTCCCCCTGTACCGCAGGTGTCGATAATATGCTCACCTTGTATCTCTACTTTAGTGGCTAGTGCGCGCATGACTTCAGCCGCCGCAGTGATCTCATCAATCGTTTCGCCTTTACAGCGTAATGCGATTAAGAATCCCGCAATTTGCGAGACTGTCGCCTCGCCACTCATGATGCTGTGCATTACGTCACGCATATCAGCACGACTTAAGTCCTGCTGGTCTAAAACAGTTTGTAGTGCCGTTTGTATATTCATGGTTTATTTATTGTTGCCATCTAAAAATTAAATCTTCCCTGCCTTCTCCCTCACCACAAACAGCATCACTACTGAATGTCAGGACTTTATAGTCGGCACTAATTGTGCCGCTGTATACTGCTCTTACCTGCCCTTGATAGACAATATTAAAATTCACACTATTTCCCTTTACTGTACCAACCACTTCACCAAAAAGGCGTAAAGCAGGGGTTTGCATAGAGAATATATAGACTTCAAAACCTGAAAGCTGCTCTTCTTTTTGCACAATTAATAAATTTAATGTATCTGCCCAAGGCGTGGCAAACGAGCTAGCACATAAAAACCCACTTGCGTTAGTACTCGACCAGTACCCTGTCATACTTAAAGGGTTACTAGATTTAATTTTAGGCGTGGCTCTTAAAACCTTCCAAGAATTATCAGGTGACAATAAAAGCTTAACATCGGTATAGCTCGATTCCTTATCAACCGTAACCTCAGGAAAGCTAACAACACTAGTGGTGCTGTCAAAGTCAGGCGACTCTGCAAATACATTCATTGAGAGTATCAGCCCTAATATAAGTATCTTGTTCATGCTTAGCTGCTCCTTTATGCGCTATAAAATAGCTTGAGTAGTGTATATAGACAAGAAGAAAGGCTAAATAGAATTTAGCCTAATCATCTCCTATGTACACAGCCTATTTTATTTTCAATAGCCGCGTACATACCTATGCTTATACCACGTTTAAAAAATTACGCAACATATCATGCCCATGCTCCGTCAAAATAGATTCTGGGTGAAACTGTACGCCTTCAATCTCATATTCTTTATGCCGTACCCCCATAATCTCATCAATACTGCCATCGTCATTCTGTGTCCATGCGGTGACTTCTAAACACTCAGGTAGGTTATTTTGCTCGATCACCAGGGAATGGTAACGCGTCGCAGTAAAGGGATTATTTAAGTCTTTAAAAACCCCTGTGTCATGATGAAAAACAGGTGAAACTTTACCGTGCATAATATGTTTCGCATGCACAATTTTACCCCCGAAAGCATGACCAATACTTTGATGCCCTAAGCAAACACCTAAAATGGGGAGTTTACCTGCAAAATGTAAAATCGTATCGACTGAAATTCCTGCTTCTTTAGGTGTACAAGGCCCTGGAGAAATAACGATTTTATCAGGATTTAAAGCTTCAATATCACTGATGCTCACTTCGTCATTACGTACCACCACCACATCTGCACCAAGCTCACCAAAATATTGTACGAGGTTATAGGTAAAGGAATCGTAATTATCCACCATTACTACTTTGCATGGCTTCATGAGTGATCTCCGTTTAAGCCCGCTTCTGCCATAGTGACGGCACGGAAAATTGCACGGCCTTTGTTCATGGTTTCATCCCATTCATTCTGAGGTACAGAGTCGTAAACAATCCCAGCACCTGCTTGTATATGTAAAATTTTATCTTTTATAACGGCGGTTCTAATCGCAATCGCGGTATCCATATTGCCAGACCATGAAATATAGCCAACAGCGCCTGAGTAAACTCCGCGCTTAACAGGCTCTAATTCATCAATAATTTGCATCGCACGAATTTTTGGTGCGCCGCTGACAGTGCCTGCTGGAAAGGTCGCGGATAAAACATTAAAGGCATTTTTATCGGCTTGTAATTCACCAATGACATTAGAAACGATGTGCATAACATGTGAATAACGTTCAATATTCATTTTTTCAGTGAGTTCGACTGTGCCAATTTTAGCCACGCGTCCTGCATCGTTACGCCCTAAATCAATCAGCATTAAATGTTCAGCCAGCTCTTTAGGATCAGATAATAAATCTTGTTCTAAAGCATTATCTTCTTCCACCGTTTCACCACGCGGACGTGTGCCTGCAATCGGACGTACGGTGACGACATTATCTTCTAGGCGGACTAATATCTCAGGAGAAGAACCGACAATATGAAAATCACCTAAATTAAGAAAATACATATAAGGCGAAGGATTTAAGCAGCGCAAGGCACGGTATAAATCTAAAGGTTCGGCACTAAAGGGAATAGACAGTCGTTGTGATAGCACTACCTGCATCACATCGCCTGCAACAATATAATCCTTTGCTTTTAGCACCGCGTCTTTATAACCTTGCTCAGTAAAGCCTGAAACAAAATCCTCTTCATCGACTGCTTTAGTCTCACGCGCTTGTTTTGTTTGTGCTTGGCTACTATGTAGTTTGATGATTAAGGCATCTAAACGCGCCTGTGCTTGACTATATGCATCTGCTTGAGCAGGATCTGCATGGGTTAAGAGAATCATTTTTCCCGATAAATTATCGAAAACTAAAATATCCTCAGAGACCATTAATAAGATGTCAGGTGTCCCTAATGGATCGGGCTTTCCTGTGGTTTTTAATTTTGGCTCTATATAGCCAATGGTTTCATAGCCAAAATAACCCACCAGCCCACCATTAAATCGCGGTAGACCTTCTATATCAGGTACTTTAAAGCGTTGTTTGAATTCTTCGACCCAAACTAATGGGTTTTCATGTTGAATCGTTTCAACAGTCACGCCCGATTCTTCAATGCGTATATCATTGGCAAAGATTTTCACCACGGTTTGACAAGGCAAGCCAATAATAGAATAACGCCCCCACTGCTCGCCGCCATGCACAGATTCAAATAAGTAGGAGTAATCTCCATCCGCTAATTTTAAATAAGCACTTAAAGGCGTATCTAAGTCAGCTAGCACTTCTCGGGTGATGGGAATACGGTTGTAGCCTTGCTCGGCGTAGTTTTTATAGTGTTCTGGTGTCATGAGCTCTGCTTTGATTAAGGTGACACGGTAGTTGAATATCCTTTTACAGTGGCTGTACAAAGGATAAATCGCTTTACCTATATATTATGGGCGCAATCGACTATTTTAAACGAATTGTTTGCTGACGTAACTTTTTTTGAGTAAATCGAGAAGTTTAGAGTGTAACGAAGTAACTTAATGGCTAAATAACAGGCAAAAAAAAGCCCAAGATAAACTTGGGCTTTTTTGAAAAGCTTTATGACAATCTTATAAAGAGATTGTGCTAGAAACTTTTTGCTTGCTACCATCAGGATTGTCCATGCAACCAGTTCCGCCGATTAACATTAGAGAGATAGCTAATAGTGATAATACTTTTTTCATGTCATCCTCCTC
>WTCM01000083.1 GCA_013138595.1 Methyloprofundus sp.
TAAGGAATACTTCACGATCAGCTTTAGCGTGTTTAGCCACTTGAATATGTACTTTAGTCACAAGCGGGCAAGTTGCATCGAAGACAGTGAGGTTTCTATCGATCGCTTCTTGTTGTACTTTTTTAGACACACCATGCGCACTAAAGATAAGATAAGAGCCTTCAGGAACATCTTTTAATTCTTCAATAAAAATAGCGCCTTTTTCACGTAGGCCTTCAACAACAGTACGGTTATGTACCACTTCATGACGGACATAAATAGGGGCGCCAAAAGCCTCAATAGCGGTGTCTACAATTTCAATAGCGCGGTCAACACCGGCACAAAAACCACGAGGGTTAGCAAGTTCAATTTTCATAATAGTTTATAAAGTGTGAGTTAGGAACGAGGGTTTAATCATTCTCGATCCTTAATAGTAGCGAGAAAGTAGGCCAAGGTTATTTTTAAAGCTAGGGAGAGGTATTTTTACTTGATAACCACCGCCTGATGCTTCTTGCATGGGATTGCCATGCAGATCTTCCATACGTTCTACGATAATATCACGATTGCCTTCAGGGTGTATAAACTCAAGTTTATCACCCACAGAGAATTTGTTTTTTACGGCAATTTCGGCAAGCCCCGTTACTTCATCATAGGATACGATTTCACCACAAAATTGTTGCCGATGACTCTTGGAGTAACCCGTGATGTAGTTTTGCTGCTCATGCGTATGATGGCGCTGATAAAAACCATCGGTATAACCGCGATTAGCAAGGTTTTCTAATACACCCAGCAGTTCAGGTTGGAAATCTCTTCCTGCTAAAGCATCATCAATCGCCAGTCGATACGTTTGGGCAGTACGCGCAACATAATAGTGTGATTTAGTACGGCCTTCAATTTTTAAGCAGTCGATACCTATATCAACTAAACGCTGTACATGCTCGATGGCACGTAAGTCTTTAGAGTTCATAATATAAGTGCCGTGCTCATCTTCTGAGATAGGCAGTAGCTCGCCTGGGCGGCCTTCCTCTTCTAAAAAGTAGGTTTTATCAGCAAGTGGATGACGGTCAGCTCCACCGCAACTGGCAGTGCTAGGGTTTAGAATATCCATAGAAAGTACATCACTTTCTGCAACTAAATCACCTTCTGTATTTTCAGTGGCGGGCTTGGTATCATATTTCCAGCGACAAGAGTTTGTGCAAGTTCCTTGGTTAGGGTCACGATGATTAAAGTAGCCAGATAATAAACAGCGCCCCGAATAAGCAATGCAAAGTGCGCCATGTACAAACACTTCAAGTTCAATATCTGGACATTCTTGGCGAATTTCGGCAATTTCATCTAACGATAATTCGCGAGATAAAATAATGCGTTCAACGCCCATCGACTGCCAAAATTTGACGGTTGCAAAATTAACCGTATTGGCTTGCACCGATAAATGAATGGGCATGTCGGGCCATTTTTCCCGCGTCATCATAATTAGGCCAGGGTCGGCCATGATTAAAGCATCGGGTTTCATTGCTACGATAGGAGCAATATCCTTAATAAAGCTTTTTACTTTAGTATTGTGTGGGATAACGTTGGTTGCTAAAAAGAACTTTTTACCTAAAGAATGTGCTTCAGCAATGCCTTTAGCAAGATTCTCATCTAAAAAATCATTATTTCTAACTCGCAAACTATAGCGGGGTTGGCCAGCATAAATGGCATCTGCACCATAAGCAAAAGCGTAGCGCATATTTTTTAAAGTGCCCGCCGGCGAGAGAAGTTCGACTTTTTTCATGGAGATAAATCTAAGGGTATATTAATAATAGTGCGTATTTTACCTGATAGTGATGATTCAGAATAGTTTAGATATTTTGAGGGAAATAATGGCTAGACATAAAAAAGCCTCCTTTTAAGTAATGCTTAAGAAGGAGGCTTTTTAAGTGACTAACGTTGGCAGATACTTCGCATGGGCACGACTTCGGTTTTTTATCGGTTAATTTTTGCCGATAGCTGCGTTGATAAAACCGTTGCGTAGCCAGCTATGCGCCAGTTTTATCGCCTTGCTATCGACTAAAATCAACTCGCTATAAAATCCGCATCCGTGACCACGCGAAGTATATACTAAATCTTGCCATCTAGTCCCATTTGGAAATATTTGTGCGTGATTTTATCTTGGTTGTCTAATAACCAATCAATACCTGGCTCGTTATTCATCGCTTTTTTGATTGCTAATGCAGTCGCTTTACGGTGAATATCAAATAAAATTTGGTGGTCTAAATTATCATCAGTTGCAACACTTGGGTTTAACCAAACTGAACAAATAATACCTAAATCATTGGCTTTTTCTTTTGGAATATCACCCGCGCGAACAGCATCTAAAACGCCGTTAGCAATCGCTGCTTGAACGGTTCCCATAAGGATGTTGGTATAGCGAGAGCTTTTAACTGTTACTTTGCTAACCATTAAAGTAACTGGACGCACTTGAATATCAGTATTTAAAATAGCAAATACTTTAGAGTGACCGGCTGATTGATCACCAGTCAGTGTTGCTAAAGCTGTTCCAACTGGCCCATCTAGCTCGCCAATAACAATCTCAGGTTCTGCTGCTGTTCCAGGTGGTCCACCGGCAACTAGGGCTTCCCCAGTACGTAAAACGATTCTATCGCTCATCTTTTTCTCCAGAAAAAATTTAAATGAAAAATGTTG
>WTCM01000139.1 GCA_013138595.1 Methyloprofundus sp.
ATAAATTGAAAGAAATTGTTGATTTTGCGGTGGAGTAATAAACTTGATAGGCTACCCACTTAACATGGGGCATAATCATAATGTAGGCTACCACAAAAGACGGGACAAGCCGTTGTAGGGTATCGCACTGCGTACCCATGCTGGCAAAAGGTACGCGGTGCGATACCCTACTATAGCGTCCCGTATTAAATGTGTAGCCATAATGTAGATACAGGTTATGCGGCTAAAGCCGCAGCTACGAATATAGCTTAAGTCAGATTTGCAAACACAAGTAACCCACCCAAAACTTATTTTGGACTCCACTTTAATAGACTAAACAAATACCTATATGGATTATTTTACTTGGGAGATAGATCCCGTTTTAGCGAGCTTTGGTAGTCTCCGTATTCACTGGTATGGTGCGCTATTTGCTCTCGCCTTACTGAGCAATTATATTTTTATGCACTGGGTTTATTGGCGTGAATTAAATGATACCAGTGATGTAGATCGCTTGCTTTGGTATTGCATGGGCGGCTCTGTGTTGGGTGCAAGAATTGCGCATGTACTCTTTTATAGCCCCAGTTATTACCTTGCTCACCCGCTCAAAGTATTTGCTATTTGGGAAGGGGGGCTTGCTAGTCATGGCGGGGTATTTGGCGTATTGATTGCTCTGTATATTTATCAACGTAAAGCCAGCTTTAATTATTTTTGGATTTTAGACCGTGCGGCTATCGCAGCTTCTTTTAGCGGCTGTTTAGTGCGTTTAGGTAATTTCTTTAATTCAGAAATAGCAGGTACGGCGACTCAGGCTCCTTGGGCTGTCATTTTCAAACGGATTGATGATATTCCCAGACACCCTGTACAGCTTTATGAATCTCTGAGTTATCTTGCTATTTCTCTATTTTTATTTTACTTATACAAAAAAAGTGACTGTTTCGATTTTCACGGTCGCTTATGTGCTTGGTTCTTAGTGCTCATTTTTAGCATGCGTTTTTACTTAGAGTTCTATAAAGTCAGGTTAGTCAATGATGCAACAAGCGCTTGGCTAAGCACCGGGCAGATGCTCAGTATTCCTTTTATTTTAGTCGGGCTGTTTTTACTTTACCGCGCAAAAAAATTAAGCTAAATGTCTTATCTCTCAAATTTTAAAATACGTATGGCTAGTCATGCTTTACAGCAAGGACAGCTACTCGCTTATCCGACAGAAGCGGTTTATGGGCTGGGCTGTGACCCTTTAAATGAAGTTGCCGTACTGGCTTTATTAGCGCTTAAACAACGCCCTATCGAAAAGGGCTTAATTTTAATTGCCGCTGATTTTTCACAGTTGCTTCCCTTTATTGAACCCAGTAGCGCGATGCTGCAGCGTATGATGCCTAGTTGGCCAGGACCGACGACTTGGGTCGTCCCTGCACAAGCTTGGGTTCCTAGTTATCTAACAGGTAAACACAATAGCTTAGCAGTACGCGTGAGTGCGCATCCCTTAGTACATGCCTTATGTACACAATATGGTGGAGCCATTGTCTCGACGAGTGCCAATATCAGCCAACAAAATGCGGCAAGATCTGCGCTAGAAGTACGCCAAAAATTAGCCTTAAAAAATATACACCTATTATCAGGTCGCACAGATAAAAATAGCCAGCCTACGGCTATTTATAATGCCTTGACTGGGGACTGTTTACGTCAATCGTGAATTCAAACAATAGCTATGCTATGGCTCATCTCGCACGCGTATAAACACCGCAAAACGCGGAATGCCTCTATCGGTAAACCCTTGATAACGGAAAGTGACGACACTCCCCACGGCAGGTGGTTTTTCGCGCTCTTGATGCGTAAAGCCACTGCCAATAAAAAAAACTTTCCCTGCGAGTGTTTGTACTTTAATCGCGCCCATTTTGCCTACAAACTGTCCTTTGCCAGCCCGATAGCTAATCACAGTGGCTTCAGCGTCTGAAAATTGCTTAAGCTTTAATAAATCATGACTTCTACCACTCTGATAAAGCCCTGCTTTATGGTGTAGCATCAAACCTTCACCGCCCTGCTCTATCACTGCTTTTAAACGTTGCATCAACTCAGTATTAGAGGCTATTTGAAACTGTGTAATCATCTGTAGATAATCCGAGCGAGTATCTATGACTAGTTGACGCATAGCACTGACGCGAGCAGAAAAGTCAGCCGGCATATTGGGCAAATCAAATATCATAAATTTAACACCCTTCCAGCCCGCATGTGCTTGTTTTCTGCTAATCACTGACATTGTTTGTTGATATTGTTCTCGTGCTATCCATAGCTCGCCATCCAATACCTGATTAGGAAAGCCTTGCGTAAACCATGTAGGCGCACTCAAAACCTTTCCTCCTCGCGAAATAAGCTGCCGCCCATTCCAACGTGCACGTACCCCATCTAATTTTTCACTGACCCAGTAATCAACCACTTGTATTTCAGGCTGAAACACCTTAGCAAGCATCAGTTCTGGCTTATGAACGGCATGTACTAGAGAGGTAAAAAAGATTAAAACTAGAACAAGAACACTTCTTAAAATAGACATAGGCTGATATAAAAGTATAGAATTACGGCTACCAACTTAAAGACGGGACAGCGAACGTATCAGTCGTAGGTGTGGATTTATCCGCACTGCATGATAGTTTGTACAGTGCAGATAAATCTGCACCTACATAACGATAGTGCCTCGTATTAAATTGGTAGCCAGAATTACGCAGATTTTACTTACAATTCACGAGTCCTTATGATTAAAAAAATACACCTGCTTATCTTACTGTCTATGTTGAGTGCCTGTACATTTGAACAGCCTGATTATGTTAAAGCGATTAGTTCAACTGATTTAAATCTAGCCCTACATAATAAAGATATTTTTCTAGTCGATGTACATACCCCTAAAGGGCCGCAAATCAAGGGAACCGATGCATTTATTCCTTATAACCAAGTTGAACAAAACCAAAGTAAATTACCGCAAGACAAAAATACTGCTATTTATGTGTATTGTCTAGGAGGTCCGATGGGAGTCTCGGCAGCAAAATCATTGCATGAACTTGGCTATACTCAAATTTTCAATCTAACTGGAGGGTCTAACGCATGGCAAGCAGCAGGATTTGAGTTTGAATAAATAAGGAAATTTGTAAAAATGACCATACCCAAATGTTATGACTTGCATAGGATGGGTAGAGCGTCTTTTTGCGAAACCCATCATTTTTATGCGCAAAAGTGATGGGTTTCCACCGTGCCTAAAAAACATGCCGTACGTTCTACCCATCCTACAAGTTATTTTTCAACAAGTAGGTAGATTTATTTTTATAAAGTCCTTAGATTAACGCTCAATTAAAAATTCAGCTTTATCACGCCCTGATTCTATTAATTCACGCATCCATATTGGCATAACACCACGCCCTGTCCAAGTGATACTTGCATTATTCGGGTTACGATATTTAGCAGCTACTTTAGCGCCTTTACGCGCTTTTCTTTTATCGCCCTCATGAATATCAACCGTGGCACCCACTGAAGCCGCTAATGCTTTAATTTGCGCATACACTTCCTTACGTTGACTGTCTTGCTTAGCTTTTAATGCATTTTCTGCATTATCTATCATTGCCTGTAATTCAGTTACGGAAAGCTCTTTTAAATCAGTCATAGTATTTAACCTTAAAATCTATTTAATATTATTTAGTTTAAAATATTATAACAAGAAAATAAAAAAGTCATCTATTTTATATTAACTCCTTAAATAACTTAATTTTATTATGCTTATTTTTTAGCTAATTAATTAATGCACTATTAATTTTAATGCTAGGTTTATGTATATTATCTTGCACGGTAAGTTTTATCCACATACCATTAATACCATGTACTTTAACACCACAAAATAACCAGTATGCGCCTTGTTTTGCAATAAATTTTAAGCTATCTGTTTCATTCGCATATAAGGGAGAAATATATGCGCGTTTAAGTGCAGCAAATTCCCCAGTTAATTCATCAGGCATATCATCGTCTGCAAAAGGTTCAGTTAAGATAATATCATGTACTGCATTTGCATCTCCATTATTTAGGCTAATATTAACCAGCCATTCAGATGGCACGATTAAGGTAATATTACCTTGATAATAACCATTATAATTATAGCCATTATTATTCGCATTTTTTGCTGCGATTAACTGATAGCTGACTTGTTTTTTTTCAATATCATAAGACATCCAGTCAGGTATTAGTTCATTCGCTTTAGCTAAGCTAATATGCGTCAAAAAAAGACCGCAGATAAGAGTGGTTAACTTAAAGTGAGGCATTATTCTTCAACCACAAAAACCATTACTGTACCGCCTCTAGGGGCATTAATCTGTGCATTCCCCCCTGCGGCAACCGCAATATGTAATTGCCCATTTAAACGAAAACCCATCGGTGCTGCATTCACACCTGCACCCGCTTGAAATTGCCAAAGTTTTTCGCCTGTTTTAGAATTTAAGGCAAAAAAGTAACCATTCGACTCGCCACTGAATAATAAATCGCCCGCAGTGCTTAAAGTGCCGCCAATCATGGGTTGCTCAGTTTTATATTGCCATAGAATTTTACCTGTATCTAAACTAACAGCACTGACATTACCCGATTGTTCTTTACCAGGCACGACTTTAAAAGCACCGCCTAGCCATAAACGTCCTTTGCGCCAAGGGACTGACCTGACTTCATAATACATAGGTTGGTGTAAATTAGCATAATAAACCGTATGTGAGCGTGGATCTACTGCACCCGGTGACCAGTTAACGCCCCCATTCGCACCCGGTAACATTTCTGCTCCTTGCCCTTTAGTGGGAATAGCAAATAAATTTTTATGTTCCACCATCGGCTCAGAGCGCCTGATCAGCTTGCCCGTTTGACGATCATGCACATACACCCAGCCTGTTTTACCTGCATGCACGGCAACAGGAATACTTTGCCCTTGCTCATTATGAGCCTCGGTTAAAATCGGCGGCGATGCAGCATCTAAATCCCAAATATCATGCGGTATATATTGATACCCCCAAAGCATTGTTCCTGTTTGTGCATTTAGGGCAACCATAGAGGCTGACCAGCGATTATCCCCAGGGCGCTGACTACCATCTAAGTCAGGCGCTGGATTACCTATCGTGGCATATAAAATACCTGTTTGCTTATCAATAGTCACAGGCATCCAACTAGAACCGCCGCCATGCTGCCAAGCATCATCAAATTCCCCTGAAGCAATCGCTGCTTTTTCAGCCGCTATATTGCGATGTAAATCATTGATACCATCTGCTTTTTCAGCAAACGACCCAAACCAGCCTTTAGTGCCATCTACTTGTACCTCACCGGGTTCAGGAATCGTATACCAACGCCACACTAACTCCCCTGTTTTTAAATCATAAGCACTGATAAACCCCCGAATACCATATTCGGCACCTGCAATACCGATAAACACTTTGTCTTGAAAAATAATAGGTGCGCCTGTTTCAGAATAACCTTCCTCTGAATTAGCAATACTGATTTCCCAAACCAGCTTACCTGTGGTTTTATCCAGTGCAACCAGCATCGCATCTAAGGTGGCAATGACTACGAGGTTACCGCTAATCGCCGCACCTTTGCTATTCGGCCCACAACAATAAATAGTCGTGCCTAATTTATGTTTATAACGCCATAGGCGTTTACCTGTCAGTGCATCTAGGGCATAGATATGGTTATAAGCCGTGGTGACATACATTACCCCATCTTTAACAATCGGCGTATTTTCAAAAGAACCCACGATTCCTGTTTGAAACATCCATTTTAGTTTTAATTTTTTAACATTCGTAGTGTTAATACTGGCATCATCTATATAGCGGTTTTGCGCAAGTTGACCACCATAACTTGTCCATTCCAATGGCTCTGCAACAGCAATATGACAATATATTAAACTAAATAAGAGGTATTTTTTCATAATAATCAATGACTGCTTAAAGGACGGCTTATAAACTCTTCGAATTTATGCACCGCTAAAGGCTCACTATAAAAGTAACCCTGTATATATCGACAATGATGCTGTTGTAAAAAGGCAAGTTGTTCGGCGGTTTCTACGCCTTCAGCAACCACCTTAATATTCATTTTTTCAGCTAAACTGAGAATCAATTCAACCAGCATCGCATCACTGCTATTTTCGGTGACATCCATAATAAAGGCACGGTCAATTTTTAATACATCGACAGGGAAACGTTTTAAATAACTTAAAGAAGAATACCCCGTGCCAAAATCATCTAAAGAAATTTGCATGCCTTGCGCTTGCATTTCTGCGAGCTTTGCCACATAGTTATGCCCTGTATCCATAAATACACTTTCAGTGATTTCTACCGTAATACGTTTAATATCAACACTATGTCGCGTAAAGATAGCTTTCCAATCTTCCTCTGATGCTTGCCTAGAAAACTGGTGTACTGATTTATTAATAGAAATGCCAATCTCAGGCAAGCCCGACTTCTGCCAGCATTGCATATCTTTAGCAACACGTCGCACAACCCAGTCACCAATGGGACGGATTAAACCACTATCTTCTGCTAAACAAATAAATTCAGCAGGGGAAATAAATCCATACTTAGGTTGATGCCAACGAATCAGTGCTTCTGCACTAATCACTTTATTTGTCTGGCAATCAATAATGGGTTGGTAATACACTTCAAATTCATTTTTATCCAGTGCTTGTTGCAACAAAGACACTAACAATAAATGTCGTTCTGCTTTTTCTTGTAGTTGTGGGGTAAAATAATGGAAACGGTTACGCCCATCTTCTTTCGCTGAATACATCGCACTATCTGCATTCATTTGTAAGCTTTCTACCGTTTCTCCATCATCAGGATACACAGTAATACCGATACTTCCCGAAATAAAAACCTCATGATTATCTATTTGTAATGGCGCTTTAAACGAACTTAAAATTTTATCGGCAATCATTTCAACATCTAACAACTGCTTAAATTCAGGAATAATGATCATAAATTCATCGCCGCCCAGCCTTGCGACTGTATCGGTCGCGCGTATAGAGGCTTTGATGCGTTTCGCCGTTTCTTGTAACATCAAATCGCCTGCTTTATGCCCTAGCGTATCGTTAATCCATTTAAAACGGTCAAGATCTAGCATTAATAAGGCTAATGGCTGATGCTCACTCTTGGCTTTTTTTAAGGCTTCACTAATTCGGTCAAGAAATAAATTACGGTTGGGTAAGCCCGTTAGATTATCGTAGTTTGCTTGGTAATGAATCACCTTTTCATCAGCCTTGCGCGTACTAATATCATTAAAAATAGACACAAATTGCACTATTTTTCCGCGACTATCCTTAATCGCTGAGATAGATTGCCACACAGGAAAGACATAACCCTCTTTATGCCGATTCCAAATCTCCCCCTGCCATAAGCCCTCTGTTAATAATGCATGCCAGAATTGGGCAAAAAAAGCTTTATCATGCCGCCCAGAACTAATAATGCTAGGGTTATTGCCTAGCACCTCATCTTCTCGATACCCTGTGATTTTTGTATAAGCAGGATTAATAG
>WTCM01000244.1 GCA_013138595.1 Methyloprofundus sp.
ATTATTAGCGCAAAACACATTTTAGACATGACACAAACTCACTTAAATATTATTGAAACAGAAAACCTTGGGAAAACAGTTCCCACTTCTGATGGCCCTTTGTGCATCTTGTCATCCATTGCATTAGCCATTAAACCAGCTGAAAGTATAGCGATAGTTGGCGCTTCTGGCTCAGGTAAATCCACTTTACTGGGTTTATTGGCTGGGTTAGATACCGCAACTGAAGGGTTTGTTAAAATAAAAGGTAAAAACCTAAGCGGCATGACAGAAGATGGGCGCGCTGAATTACGCAATCAATTAGTCGGCTTTGTTTTTCAGTCTTTTCAATTATTACCAGGCTTAACCGCGCTCGAAAATGTAATGTTACCTCTGGAATTACGCGGGGATAAAAATGCTAAGACATCCGCAGAAAAACTATTAGACAGAGTAGGGCTTAGTCACCGTTTAACTCATACCCCGATGAAATTATCAGGGGGCGAACAGCAACGTGTGGCCCTTGCTCGTGCTTTTGTAACAGAGCCTGCTATTTTGTTTGCCGATGAACCGACAGGCAATTTAGACAGTAAAACAGGTGAGCATATTATTGAATTGTTGTTTGAATTGAATCAGGAAAAACAAACTACTTTAATTTTAGTTACACATGATAATGCCTTAGCAGCTCGTTGCCAACGCACGATTAAATTAGAAGCAGGCAAGATGGTATGAGTCGTTTTAATCTAGCATTACGGCTATTATTTAGAGATGGGCGTAGTGGTGAGCTCACTATTCTAGTGTTGGCTTTAATCATTGCGGTGACCAGTTCTACTGCCATCAGTTTATTCGCAGATCGCTTGCATCGCACCATGAGCACACAGGCGGCTGAATTTTTAGCGGCTGATTTAGTGATTACCAGCTCGACAATCATTCCAGAACATTGGTTAAAAAAAGCAGATAACTTGGGATTAAAACGATCCAGAACCGCAGAATTTTCTACGGTACTGCTTGAAAATGATGAATTATTACTCTCGGGCGTAAAAGCAGTGAGTAAAAATTACCCTTTGCGAGGCGTTTTAAAAACAATTCAATCAGATGACTACACTAAAGAACTGGTTAAACACCAAGGTCCGATGCTTGGAGAAGCTTGGCTAGATAAAAGAGTGCTTTCTGCCTTAAAACTTAAGCTAGGTGAGCAATTAATAGTCGGTGAAAAATCATTAACGATTACTCAAGTGCTTACTTATGAGCCAGATAAACGGGGGGATATCTACAGTTTATCTCCCCGCGTGATGGTGAATGATGCAGATTTGGATGCCACCCAAGTTTTACAGCCTGGCAGTCATGTGCATTACTTTTTTCAATTTACTGGCGCAGCTCCCGCATTAGAAACATTTAGTCGTTGGGTAAAGCCGCATTTAAATCCATCGCAACGGCTAATGGATATACATGAAGATCGCCCTGAATTGGGCAGTGCTTTAAGCCGAGCGGAACGTTATTTGGGTTTATCCAGTATTGTGGTTATTTTAATTGCAGGTGTTGCTATTGCAATGTCAACGCGCCGTTATAGTGAGCGCCACTTTAATGCAACGGCAATTTTACGTTGCTTAGGTTGCAAGCAATCGGAGATTCTTTGGTTATATCTCTGTCAGTTTGTAGTTTTAGGTATAGCCGCGAGTGCAATTGGTAGTTTATTAGGTTGGTTTGCTCAAGAAACCTTATTTCATTTATTAAGAGATTTATTACCCGCCAAAGTTGCCAGTCCTAGTTTTATGGCGGTTATTTTAGGTTTCCTAACCGGTGTGTCTATTTTATTAGGCTTTGCTTTACCTCCGTTATTACGGCTTAAAGAAGTCTCGCCATTACGGGTGTTACGCCGAGAATTAGAGCCCTTACCTACCAGCGCATGGCTGGTTTATAGTTTGGCTTTATCATTAATATCAGTGCTAATTTGGCAATACACGCAAGACCTTAAAATGACGGCTACCATTATTGGAGGCGGGCTAGTCACCACTTTTATTGCGGGACTACTTCTTTATGCTTTGTTAATTCAAGCACGTCGGCTATTACCTTTTGTGAATTTAAGCTGGCGTTTTGGCTTACAAGGCTTGTTAAGAAATCCTAGAACTACGGTCAGTCAAACATTGGCTTTTAGTATTACCTTACTAGCGATGATTCTTAGCTATACTGTCAGAAGTGATTTATTAGATGATTGGCAAAATCAATTGCCCGAACATGCGCCTAATTATTTTGTACTGAATGTTTTTCCTGATCAAGTTGAGCTTTTTAAACAGTCTTTGCAGCAACAGAATATTACGGATGCTCAATTTTTCCCTGTGGTACGCGGTAGACTGGTACAAATTAATGCTATCCCCGTGCAGCAAATTGTTAGTAAAGATTCCCAAGGTGAAAGGGCGACTCATCGAGATTTAAGCTTAACTTGGTCAACTCAATTACCTAATGATAATAAAACCATCGCGGGCGTTTGGAGTCCTACTCTAGAGGGGCAGGTATCCATAGAACAAAAATTGGCTAAAAGTTTAAAAATTAAGGTAGGTGATAAACTCACGTTTACTATTGGTAGCCAGCAACAGCACGCGATGGTTTCTCATATTCGCAGTGTGCGCTGGGATACTATGAAACCTAATTTTTATATGGTTTTTTCGCCCGATACCTTAGCGAATTATGCAACGACCTATATCACTAGCTTTTATTTAGCCGAAGAAAACAAAAATATTCTCAATGCTTTGGTTAAACAATACCCTAGTATTACTTTATTGGAGGTGGATGCCATGCTGAAGCAGTTTAAAACCATCTTGACCCAACTAACTGCTGCCATTAACTACTTATTATATTTTGCATTATTTGCTGGATTTACCGTGCTATTTGCTGCGGTTAATTCATCTTTGGATAATAGAATTTATGAAGGCGCCTTAATGCGAACTTTGGGTGCTAACCGCGCCTTATTAAGAAAGGCACATTTGATTGAATTTTCTTTATTAGGCTTAGTCTCTGGCTTAATTGCGGTGTCTATATCTGAGCTGTTACTTTATCTTATCTATACTTATATTCTACATTTAGACTTTCAGATCAATAGCTTATTGTGGCTTGTTCTACCCTTAATTAGTACGTTATGTATTACAGTCGCTGGTTTATTAGGGGTTCAAAGTGTGGTTAATAAACCCCCTATGCTAGTTTTACGTGAGGGGTAGCAAGCTGCTTTTTAAAATGGTACAACTATATTCATAGTTATCACGATAACTTTTTCAATTAAGCTATTTATTTTATGTGCAAAGAATGTGGTTAAACGAGAATTTTTAGTTCGTGATAACCGTTAAGCTTTAAGTGATGTAGGATTTAAATCCGTAATGTTTTATTTCCTGTAAACTGACCGTCCGAAATAAAAATAGTTTAATTTAATATTTAAAGAGAGATTCTATGAGTTTTGCTGATTTAGGCCTTTCCAAGCCAATTCTTGATGCTGTTGCTGATCAAGGTTATGACACACCTTCACCTATTCAGGCGCAAGCAATTCCTGCGGTGCTTGAAGGTAAAGATGTAATGGCTGCAGCACAAACAGGCACAGGTAAAACGGCGGGATTTACACTTCCTTTATTAGAGATTTTATCTAATGGCCAGCCTGTTAATGCAAACCAAGTACGTGCATTAATTTTAACGCCAACAAGGGAGTTAGCGGCGCAAATAGAAGAAAGTATCAAAAACTATGGAAAGAATTTGCCTTTGCGTTCAACGGTGGTTTTTGGTGGTGTAAAAATTAACCCACAAATGATACGTTTGCGTAAAGGTGTGGATATTTTAGTCGCGACTCCTGGTCGATTGCTCGATTTAGCGAACCAAAATGCGGTGCGATTTTCTCAATTAGAAGTTTTGATTTTAGATGAAGCTGATCGTATGTTGGATATGGGATTTATTCATGATATTCGTAAAATTTTAGCTAAATTACCTAAAAAGCGGCAGAACCTATTGTTCTCTGCAACCTTTTCTGATGAAATTCGCCAATTAGCTAAAACGATTGTACATAATCCCGTTGAAATTTCAGTTAGTCCTCGTAATACAACAGCAGAAACCGTTAAACAGTGGCTTTGTCCAGTCGATAAAAAGCAAAAAGGGCCATTATTAATTTCTTTAATTAAAGAACATGATTGGCAGCAAGTATTAGTTTTTACACGAACAAAGCGTGGTGCAAATCAGTTAACTAGGCATTTAGAAGAGGCAGGGATTCAGGCGGCAGCGATTCATGGTAATAAAAGCCAGGGAGCGCGAACTAAAGCATTGGCTGAATTTAAAACTGGGAAAATTCGTATTCTTGTTGCAACCGATATTGCTGCACGTGGTTTAGATATTGATCAATTACCGCAAGTGGTTAATTTCGATTTACCTAATGTTGCCGAAGATTATATACATCGTATTGGCCGAACGGGGCGCGCTGGTGCAGATGGACAAGCAGTTTCTTTAGTGAGTGCGGATGAGTTTGATTCCTTAGCTGGAATTGAACGCTTAATTAAGCAAATCATTCCGCGTGAATTTGTTGATGGTTTTGAGCCGACGCATAGCTTGCCAGAATCTAGCTTAGATCGTCGTCCTATAAAAGCTAAGAAACCTAAAAAACCGCGAGTAGGGCATAGAGACGGGCAGCGTTCAGGTGCTAATGCTTCGGGTAACAAAGCGGGAGCAAGAAATAATTCTCGTCGTCAATCTTCTGGGCGTGGATAAAGCAAGTAACGCAACATGAAAAAAGTATTATTAATAATACTGTTGAATATTCAACTGCTAGCTTGCTCAACGACTGGAAATGGCGTTATGCAGCTTGCTGTATTGTTAACAGCAATACAGCAAGGTAAGGCGCTGGTGATTGTTGACGTGCGTTCTGAGGCGGAATATAGGTCGGGGCATGTGCCTGGCGCAATACATATTCCTTTTTGGAGTGCATTTACAACAGATAAATTAATAAATGTTGATAAAGATGAGACGGTGATTTTATATTGTGCTCATGGACCGCGGGCAGGTGTTGCAAAGCTAGCTTTTAGTTGGGATGGTTTTAATGATCTTCGATACCTGGCGGGACATATGGCAGCATGGAATAGTGCGGGTTTCCCGGTGGCAAAGTAATATACACTATATAGATAGAACGCTGTGTTCGACTTTATTAAAAATTAACTAATTGATAAATAAGTAATTTTTATTTTAGCCTCTAATTTTTTTGAGAAATCAACGGTTAAATTGTAAAAAGCACTTAAAAGTTACCATTATTTTGT
>WTCM01000152.1 GCA_013138595.1 Methyloprofundus sp.
GGTATATTGCTGCGGTGTACGATGCGGAAAATTAGAGCCTTATCGGGGTTGAGCTTTTCAGACATTGGCTGTTTCGGGTTCGTCGAGTTTAACGCGTACTTTGCCGGTTAGTAGGTCTTGCATTAGGCCTTGTTTTTGTAGTTGTAGTTTAGCTAAACTTTGATTTTCTCGACACATTCTAAGAGCTATGGCATCTAAATTTATAGCCGCTAATTTCTGTTCTTCAATACCTGGGAAAGGAACTTCTATTTTACCAATAAACCCTACACCTAATGTAGGGACACCAGAATTAGAGTTCATAGTGACATTTATCGCTTTTAATAACCAATCAGACCTAGATAACCAAAGTAACCATTTAGAACTAGTTTGTTGTGTACGAGGCTTAAAAATAACTACTGTATGACTAAAAGCTTTATTCTTAACTCCGTATCTTCTTGCTAAACCAATTTTTCCCTTTCTTGCAAAAATAACATCATCAATAAAAAACCTACACCTATTATTTTGTTGAAAAAATGTATCAATGGGGACTAACTTTGCCTTATCCAAAGTAAAATCATCTTCACCTACAAAATTTTCTGTTGAACATAGAGGCACACCCTCATCAACCTCCATCGGGTATCTATGACTTGGATTAGGATCAATTATTGATATTCGTTCACCAAATGGATTTGTATCCCACCCCTTAGGAATCCAACCAATCGATGTTTCCTGATAAAGCTCAGGGGCTTGTTCTCGGGAGGGGCGTAATTTACCGTCAGCTGTTACGCCTCGGGTAAATAAATCATGCATTAAACCTGCTTTGATTTGCTGGTATTTTTGAATTAAGGCTTCGGTTTTTTTTATCGCTGTGTCAATGCTGATTAGGATGGTAGCTATTTTTTTTTGCTTATCAATCGAAATGTTAGAGATTTTAAGTTTATTTATCTCATTAGAACTAATTGCTAAAAAAGTTGAACCCTGACTGCGTTTGTGAAGGAAAGAGACATTTGCCTCAATAAAATACTTTAAAAAACTTGTGTCAGATTTATCTATCTTACCTTTTATTGCAGCTATTCCTCGTCCAATGCAATAGTCACAATCAGCTACATTAGTTTTGCCCACTGGAGCCCTTACACTAATTAAAATTGAACCCTTTGTCGCTATTCTCAGTGGTGGATTACAATACACTACAGGAAGTGGATTTTTTCTTCCGAACTCAGCACATCCTTGAAGGAAAGGTAAGCCAGCTCCATGATTACCTACCAGATCTGACCTAGGTGATTGACCCATGATTAAATCAGCAATAACGTTTAAATTTACATAATCGCTATTGTCACTCATACCCCAACTCCACCAAAAACCCCTGCAATTGTTCCCCTGCTAAATCCCTTTCAGCTTCAATTTCCTTAGCCGTCACCGCATATTTCCGCCACAGATTTTCAATTGCACCCACACAGGCCCGTTGATCCGCCCGTAAATAAGCCTGATAACTTTGCATCAACACCAATCGCAAACGTTCAATAATCACTAACCGAGCTTCATCATTAGAAATATTCTCACGCGCTTGTTTTACCAATTCATCACGCTTCGTTTCTATGCCTTTTATATCCGCCCTGATTTTTTTAACTTCATCTTCCAGCTTTTTATGTTGTAACAATTTTTGCTCGATCTCAAGCGCTCTTTTTTTACTCAACTCTCCTAAATCCATAGCTTGATCTATCACTGCCATCAAATCAGATGCGTGATGGCTTTGTTGAGCACAATCAATAACCCGCTGACCATTAGCAAAGCTTGCCTTGGCTTGCACCATGTCTTCCTGAAAATAGCCTTTGCTCTTTCCTTTGGGGATTAAACCAGCTACTTTAAGTTCGGTAAATAAATCCCCAACCGTTGCTTTCAATGTCTTTAATTCCGCTTTCCATTCTGCATTGTCTAATTTAAGCTGATCTTTAAGTGTTTTGACTTCACTGCTGGGTAACACGCCCGTGCTTTCCGTGTCGTCATAATCCTCTTCATCGGCTGCTGAAAACAAGGCTTGTAATTCTGCCAGTCTTAACTGATTTTGCTCCAGTACCGCTAATATTTCAGGAAATTGGCTTTGTAATATATCCTGCTCAGGGATTAATTCAGCTCCCCAGCCACTGGCGGCAATTGATTTAAAATCCGCTTTAAGCAAGTTGACATAATTAGCAAACGCGCCACGTATTTGATAAATGGATAATAGGTTTTGCTGGCTGAAAGTGTCCCCTATACTATTTAATAACTGGCTACGCATGGCATAGACATTACCACTGCTTTCATGCTGATTGTCTGTATCAGGTGCTAAGGCTTCAATAATCGCTAAATTAGCCTGCCACCAATTTTCCAGTTCATTAATAAAGCTTTGCTGCCGTTGCTGTACTGCAGGGTGTTGATTGATAAATTCAGCAATGTGACGTTTATCGTTAATGGCCTCACTAAAATCTGCATAATCAGCATTGCGCTCGCTAAAGCAATCCTCTTTTAAACCCGGATAATTCTCCCAAAAATGCGCCAAGGCTGCAATTTCTGTTAACGGTATGCCACCGTGTAAATGTGCATAAACATCTTGTGGCTCGGGAGGAGGCGCATTATCAACATAACGGCGAATATTACAGTTATAGTCTTCTGCGGCGATTTCACTTTTTGGTACACATCTCGCATAGCCAGGAATATCCTCACCTTTGCGATAAGCATGAACAATTTTATCTATATCTTCTGCACGTAAGAAATTTTGCGCTTTGCCTTCTTTGTACTCACGATCTGCATTGACAAATAATACATGTTCACGCTGCCCTGCCCCGTGTTTATTCATCACTAAAATACAGGCAGGAATACCGGTGCCATAAAACAAATTACTGGGTAAGCCAATAATCGCTTGCAGATAGCCTTTATCTATAAAATGCTTCCGTGCTTCTTTTTCTTCACCGCCACGAAATAACACCCCGTGCGGCATCACTGAAGCCAGTTTACCGTCTGCCTTTAATACTGCCAGCATGTGCTGTACAAACATTAGATCAGCTTTTTTACCTTTCTCTGGCATCATTACTGGAAAACGCCCCGGAAAGTTTAATTCCTTTTTAATGTAATTCTGGCTAAAGGGAGGGTTCGCTAATACTCGATCAAAACGTTTTAATTCATTGTTTTCATCCATATGTTGCGGATTTTTCAAGGTATCTTCCTGGCGTATATCAGCATGAGAGATACCATGCAGCAGCATATTCATTTTGCAGATAGACCAGGTTGTGCCTATACTTTCCTGTCCATTCAAAGATAGTTCACTGGGGTCTTGACCACATTCACGTAAATAATCTCGTGACTGAATCAGCATTCCGCCAGAACCCACCGTTGGATCATAAACACTCATTCCCTCTTGAGGGTCACAGATTTCCGTACAAACGCGTACCACTTCCGCCGGGGTATAAAATTCTCCTGCTTTTTTTCCAGCTGAATCTGCAAAGAATTTAATCAACCATTCATAAGCTGCACCCAGCAAATCCGGGAATTCAAAATCTTCATCTTTAAGCGGGATTTTTTCAAAGTTCTGGATAAAGTCAGATAAGGTATCGTCGGTTAAAGTGCGTTGACCAATTTTTTTATTAAAGTTAATGCCGCTCAATACATCCTGCAAAGCATCGATATTGGCATCTTCTATCGCCGCCAATGCCTTATTAAGCCCTGAACCTACATTTTCCTTTAAATGTTTCAGCGCGGGGTGGGTAATGATTTCTTCACCATTTTCCCCTTGCTTTTTTTCCGTCCAGCTTTCACTCCAGCGTGCTTGTTTGGGCACAAAAAAGTATTTCCCTGAATAATTATCCTGATCATTCAATTCAATCTGTATATCCTCATCGGATAGTTTTTGTGCTTTGAAAGTTTTAGCCAGTTCTTCACGACGCGCATCAAATAAGTCACTGGCGCGCTTTAAAAACAGCATACCAAAGATATATTCTTTATATTCACTGGCATCCATATTGCCACGTAAATCATCACAGGCTGTGAGTAATAAATTTTCTAATCGAGCTAGGGTCAATTTTGGTTGAGACATTAATCCTTTTCCAATTGTTTGCATAAAATAATGGCGATTAAACTATCAAATAAAATAAGTGGTATATTTAACTAGTACCTCGCCCTCTAAATAACTGATAATATAATACTTAATAATCAGTATTTTAATTTTGGGGAGTAGGCTTTAGAGACTGTGAAAGTATTATGTGTAGGTTGGGGTGAAGCATGAACCCCAACAACTGAGGCTAGGTAAACCATTGATTGTTGGGGTTCGCAAGCTCACCCCAACCTACGGAATCTATCTTTTTAGATA
>WTCM01000246.1 GCA_013138595.1 Methyloprofundus sp.
TTTGTAGAAATATACAGATTTTCTTTGCCATTATTAAAAACCTCTATATCCTCTCGCACCTCTTTACCTGATTGAAAATTAATTATAATCTTATTAAGTACCATCTCTGCTTGAGCAGCTGTACTCATAAATAAGGCAAATAAGAAAAAATAAAACAAAGTTTGTAATTTCGTCATGCATAGATTCCAGTCATAAAAAAACCTCACTTATGCGAGGATTTTGTTCTCTATTAATTGAGAGTAAGAAATTATTGAGCCGTAATAATAATGGCAAGTGTATCTGAATAATGCCCTACAGGGACACGATTAAAGTCTTTTCTTCCAATTGATACGGTCACTTTGGTATTGGTTCCACCTCCACACGTAGGGTCTGCTCTACTTATCCCAGACGTTCTTCCGCTTTTAGGGGCCCTACTATTCTTATCAAAGTCCCATTTATTTTTTCCATCTTCCCATTTCACTTTAAAAGGGATCTGATCACCACTGATACTCGTCAGATAAAAACGATCATCTGCTGTATTTAATGAATTAATATCAATTTGATACCTTGCTGTTGTAGCATAAGTACAAATATCCATAGATCCCTTTCTTTTTTTGTTAGTTATTGCAATACCACCTGCGGCACTGATACCAGAAATAGCCACTCCTTCTCCTTTAGTAATCGTGACATCAAATCGTCCTATTGAGGTCAGTGCTTGAACACCTGCGGCAGCACTAACTAAAGCCGCATCAACACCGATAGCTTTCACCTGAGTACTCAATAAAACAGATAACACCGTTATACCTTTCAATAATTGAGTTTTCATCATTATTTCCCTAACGGCTATACTACAAAACGCTCTCTCTAACCACCTAATTTTTCAATATTTATTAGATTAATTTGACTGTAAAAATATCATTAATCTCTAATAAACACTAGTTAATACTCCTCAATAAAAAATGATTCCCAACTAAACAATCAATCTTTAAAACGGTAAAACCAGCTAAACACCTTGGCTTAAGAAAAGCGTGTAACAGTGCTATAGCAGAAATAAAAAAGCTAAAACTGCAAACTGCCTCACACTTTTATCACTCAAGTATGCAGGCTAGTTCCTTTTTTCTTCCAGTAAGGTACAAACTAACTCAGTAAATGTCGCAATATTGGTAGTCTCCTCTATTTCTGGCACACTCACAAGACACTGTCTTCCATCTTCACGATTTAAAATTAATTCAGCTTGCGCTTCAACATCTGCCTGTAAAAAACCACTCGCATCTGTAAATGCGGGGTCAATCGCCCCTATCACATTCGCATTTATCACAGGCTCCCCCTTTTCATCCACAATACCCGTAATTAAAATATAAACTTGTTTAACCTCCCATACTAAACGCTGAATCATACCTGGGTATAAAGTGACAGTCCTAGGACTGGTATCAAATTCAGCAAAGGTTGCCTTACGTGCAATAAGCCTTATCTGATAGGTTTCATACGCGGGCAAAGGTAAGGCATTCGCTTTACCCACAAAAACACTAAAATTCTGCCCATTTTGTACCCGCTTATTCGTCAGCCTAATAATCTCAACATCAAAACTCGCTCCCTTTGGCGTACCTTGTAAATCAATAATCACCGCACTTGCACCTGGATATTGTCCACCTAGAGCAATTCCCTGCTGTTCGGCAAGCACACTAAAATTAAAATTCCCGCCATAATTTGTCAGTCCTCCGCCTTGTGATAATATCGTTTCACTGACAAAAGCAGAACTTCCACCATACGCGCCATTATAAGAACCTTGTGCTTGAAACACATAATTATCATCTCGGTTTCTAAAAGAAAGCTGCCCTGTTAAATCTGCTGGAAATAAATTGTCATCTTGCCAATTTGCTTGTAAGTAACCTGTTAAGTTTGTTTTTTCTGGTTGATATTGGTGCTGAGTCTCTAAACCTGCACTATAGTCCCATTGAGAATGAGGCGTAAACTGAAAATTAAAGCGCGCCAAAGTTAAGTGACCTATATTTGAAAAAGTATGTTGCAGATCAAAATCCAACGCAAGTCCTTGGTATCGAAATAAGCGAATGGCAACTGCTGGTGAAATACTAAAAGTAGAAGCACTCCCTAGTAGCGTTTCACTTCTCCGCCAGTTGGTACGTAAATTCATTCTAAATCGCCACAGTGAATAACCCAAAGAAGCCGAAAACTGCGTATAATGCAAAGGGATTAAACTAAACCTATCTCGCTCTCTATCCACACGACTCGCTAATTTACGAAAACTTAAATTGACCGAAAAATCTTGGTAATTACCGACACCACTGACTTCCACCCCATAATCCCCCTTTACTGAGGCCATCGCTCCTAAGCGTATTTGTGAATTAAACAGACGATGTAAAGAAGTAACCCCTGCACTCAAAACCTGATCCTCTAAGCTAGCCAGCAAGCCAATATCTGCCGCAAAAGTGTCCGTAAAGCGCATTGCTCCGCCTAGATTAAAGAGTGGCTTGAGGCTATATTTAGGCAAAATATCTTCACGCAGATCACTACGCATCACCCCTGCTTCTATAAAATAGCTTGGGGAACCTAAAGGCGGAATATCGGTTGCTTTTGAATAAAATTGTACTTCCTCTTGAGTTCCCTGTATCGGATCATCAATCACAATACGTATATCATAAGCACCATTAGGGAAATCTTGAGTATCGACTGACTGGTTACCCGCTTCGTACATTTTGGCGCTTAACAAGCGTTCATCACGAAAAATTGAGACCATCGCACGACGCGGTAAAAAAACAATCACCTCATTACCATAAGCTCTTTCTAAATCGGTACGTAATTTAAGTGAACTGCCAATATTGATGCCTAATATTTCTTTCTGGCCTAACATGCGTACTGGCGTATTACGCAACATACCTACACTTGCCACCCAATCACGCGTTTCTCTTTCAGCCACAAGACTTTCCACTTGATAGCCACGCGCATCATTAATATGCATATCAAGATTAAAATGAGTTAAACCGTAAGCTAAAATACTTCTAGCCGTAAAGCTATAACGTAGTTTTTGCTGAGTAGAGCCCGCAATATTCCCATTAAAATTCATTAAGCCACCGATGCCTGCACTGTCATCTGGCCAAGGTAAGTAACGCCCTACATTTAAAGGTATGACTTCTAAAAACTGGGGGTTAATAAAAACATCCACACGAAAGCGATTGGCATTAAAAATAATGCCTGCAAACTCGGGATTTAAGGTTCCACAGCCTTTGGGATAATGGGGTCTTTGGCAGTTTAAATGCTGGTGAGTCTTTACCTGCCCTGACAGTGCCTGAATAATATCAGTTGAATTTTTAAGCGTAGGAATTGCCGCTATAATTTGCGCTGGGTAATCAAATGAAAATTCTCCTGGTGAAAACCGCGCGTAAGTCGAAATTATTTTTTGTCCCGCAAAAAAAACATCTACTTCTGTATGTTGCTCCGAGGCTAAATTTTCAAATCCTTCGGGGATTTCTGTCGATGTATTGAATATATTATCGGCATAACAAAAGGGAATGTTAAGTCCGTTAATAAAGATTAGACATAAAGTGAATTGAAATAATAGCCGCACGTTTTATTGATTTACTGGAACACTATGCGAAAAAATATTATCAGTTCGCTAGGTCGAATCATAGCTATTATTTCTCATTATCAAGGGGTTGTAACTGGATTGTAGCCGTTAGCAACTCGGTAGCCTAAGTTCCCCGAAGACTAAAAAGCCTGACTTTTATCACTTAATTTGATAAATGAGTTCTGCAAGTGGCTAGTAAAGCCCTACATAGCGACTCATCTAGGGACAAATTTAAGATGGGTGCGACCGATACACCTGCTATCAATGTAGATTCATCTAATATAAAACAGCAATAAAAATAATATAACGCTAATAATAGAAGTAAAATTAACCCTATCACTCTATACGTTTTATCAAACAAGCTTATGCAACTCGAAAATAAGACACTCTATTATATATACGACCCTATGTGTAGCTGGTGCTATGCTTATGAGGAATCTATAACACAATTACAAGAGCAGCTTCCGAGTGAGCTTAAATTTAAAGCCATTTTAGGCGGCTTAGCAGAAGACTGCACAACACCCATGCCAGCAGATACTCAGGCAATGATCCAGCAAGCATGGCGGCAAATACAAACAACCGTTCCCAGCATCCAGTTTAATTTTGATTTCTGGACAAAAAATACGCCCTACCGCTCCACTTACCCTGCTTGTCGCGCCATATTAGCCGCTAAAAATCAATCTTCTGATTTTAGTGTACCTATGCGCAAGGCAATACAAGAGACTTATTATCAACAAGCTAAAAACCCCTCATTAGACTCTATATTGATAGAATGTGCAGCACAGATAGACTTGGATATGACGCAATTTAAGCAAGATTTTTTCAGCCCAGAAACCAATGAAAAACTCACTGAACAGCGTCACTTTGCACGACGCTTAGGCGTGCGCTCCTATCCATCTTTAAGTTTAGCGGTTAATCATGAGCCGTATGCCTTGCCTATTGATTACAATACAATAGACATCACATTAGAACAAATCCATACCTTGTTAGCGACACAAAGCATAGACTCCCCTTGTGTACGTAATTGCTGCCTAAATACCGACGATATGTGTTTAGGTTGTTTTCGCTCATTAGATGAAATCACCCACTGGGCCTTTACTAATAATACTGAAAAACAGTCTATCTTAGAGCATGCAAAACAACGTAAAATAGAACATAATAAAACCCTAATATAAAAACCCATAAAATGATGAAAACAAAATTAACCTGTGTAGAAATCCCCGCCACTGAAACACATTTATATTCCGTTATCTGGTTACATGGCTTAGGCGCGGACGGGCATGATTTTGAAGGTATTGTCCCTGAGCTAACTTTAGACAAAGCGGCTAATATTCACTTTGTATTTCCAAATGCCCCCGTACAAGCCGTCACCATTAATAATGGCATGGAAATGCCCTCTTGGTATGACATTATTGATGCTTCCTTAGACCGCGAAGTCGCTATTGATGATATTTATCAATCCGTTGCAAAAATTGAAGGGCTCATTCATAAAGAGCTGGATTTAGGCATTAAAGCGGAAAACATTATCCTCGCTGGCTTTTCTCAAGGCGGAGTGATTGCTTTACAGACAGGCTTATGTTTTACTCAGAAACTCGCAGGTATCATCGCTTTATCAACCTACTTACCCACAGCTGAACAGCTACAATCAGAGCGGGCGGTAGAAAATAATGAGACGGCTATTTTTATGGCCCATGGGACAATGGACCCAGTCGTCGATCCACAAATAGCGCAACAAGCTTATAATAATTTGAAAGCAATGAATTACCCGATCAGCTGGCATGATTACCCCATGCAGCATTCTGTTTGTACCGAAGAAATTGTGGATATTTCAAGATTCATTAATAAAGTATTTGCCTAACGCCTTCAAACCCAAATTTCTGTGTGCTGGCTACCAACTTAAGACGGGACAAGCTGGAGTCCAAAACGCATTTTGGACGTTTTAACACGAAATAAACAGCGTCATACCCGCGCGGAAATAGCCCGCGAAAGATGCGTTTCGTGCCTCAGCACATCCTATTTTCAGTTGACTTAATGGCAGTGACCGGCCAGCTTAGGGACTTTATAATAATGAATATACCCACTTGGTGAAACATAGCCTGTAGGATGGGTAGAATGGTGGCCTGTCTTTTTAGGCACGCAGTGAAACCCATCACTTTTGCGCATAAAATGATGGGGTTCGCAAAAAGACGCTCTACCCATCCTACACAAATCATAATAGTTGGGTAGCATCATTTTTACAAACTCCCTTACTTAAACAACCTCAAAACCATTATACTCAGCCTGTTCGCTAATCTCACTTATTTCTACCTCACTAACTTGTGATAAACCCGGCCCTTCGTGACACCATGCGACAAACGCTTGCATAGCTTGCTCTGCTCCAGTGGCATAAATTTCTACATTTCGATCTGTACGGTTTTTAACAGTGCCTTGAATCACCAGTTCTAAAGCCTTTTCTTGGGTATATTTTCTAAAAAACACCCCTTGCACACGTCCTTTTACGATAATTTTTAAATGTTTCATGAGCGCTTAATTTCCCAACAATAGTGAATTCTAGGGGTTCTGGAAAAATCGTCTGGGATGGTTTGTTGACTAATATCTTTAACGCTAAAATCGGCTAGCGCCTCTGTATCTAGCTTAAATCGTCTATAGCTACTCGAAAAATAAAGCACGCCGTCATCACTTAATAATTCAAGTGCGTCCTCAATCATATCGACATGATCCTCTTGTACCGATAAATTATTTTCCATGCGTTTAGAATTAGAAAAGGTCGGTGGATCCAGAAAAATGACATCATAATAACGTTCTATCGTAGACTTATCCGCTTCTTGCTCTAACCAATCCATGCTATCTGCGCGGATAAAATGATGATCACCCTGAATATTATTGAGTTCCATATTACGTTGCGCCCACTGCAAATAGGTTTTTGAGCTATCCACTGTCGTGGTCGATTTAGCTCCCCCTAAAGCAGCTTGTACCGTTGCTGTCCCTGTATACGCGAATAGATTTAAAAAATGTTTGCCTTGTGCAATCTGTTGAATTTTTAAACGCATCGGGCGATGATCTAAAAACAAACCTGTATCTAGGTAATCTACAAAATTAATATAAAAACGTGCGCCCTGCTCTTCGATAATTTCAAATTCACCTTGATTCCCTTGTTTTTCATATTGATCCATGCCTCTTTGGCGGCTACGAATTTTTAGAAAAACTTGCTCCTCTGGAATTTTAAAGACCTCGGCAATTTCGACTAACGCGGCACTTAAACGCTCATTTGCCTTTTCTTGAGAAACGGTCTTAGGTGCTTGATACTCCTGTACATTCACCCACGTCTGATCGCCTTGATAAACATCTACCGCAATCGCATATTCGGGTAAATCCGCATCATAAATTCGATAACACTTTATATCTTGACGCTTTAACCATTTACTAATTTTTTTAATATTCTTTTTTAAACGATTAGCAAACATTTCAGCCCTAGGGCTATCTGCAATCTCCACACCCGCATTGCTCACTTCAGCCATAGGAGCTGTGACTTGCTCTATGCGCTCTTGTTGTGTTTTAGCTTTAGGGATAAAGAAATTTTGTTCCTCAATTTTTAGGCGTAAGAGTTTACATTCTAAAGCGCCGTTAAAGAGAGTAATAGGCTTTTGTGAGCGTATACCTATACGAAAACCTAGCTCTGGATTACTAATAATCATAGAGGCTTGCCAGCCTTCAAACTCACGCTTAAGCACTTGCCCAAATTCACGATAAAGCTCTGCGGTTTCTTCAGTACTGCCTAAACGCTCTCCATACGGAGGATTACAAACAAGAATTCCTTTAGCCCAACTTTCAGCAGGGCTTGCTTCGCTAATATCACGTCGTTCAACGTGGATTTTATTGACCAACCCTGCATTTTCTATATGCAATAAGGCGACATTCACTGCTCTACGGCTTTCGTCAAAACCGACAATCGTCGGTAACTTTTCAATACCGATTGCCTTACGCTGCTCTGCCTCTTCTAGCAGTGCTTGCCACACTGCAGCATCATGTTTTTTCCAGCTCATAAAGCCAAAATGTTTATGCTGTAAACCTGGCGCATAATCAGCAGCAATCATAGCGGCTTCAAGTAAAATTGTGCCTGAGCCACACATAGGATCGACTAAACTACCGCCTTGTTCGGCAATCTCTGCCCATTTACTGCGATAAAGCATTGCCGCGGCTAAGTTTTCTTTAATCGGTGCAGCAATACTGACATCACGGTAACCACGTCGATGCAAACTTTCGCCTGATAAATCTAAACTCAACGTCGCTTGGTCTTTTTGTAAATACACGTTAATACGAATATTCGGTTGTTTGGTATCTATATCGGGGCGTTTATTAAACTTTTTACGCATTTGATCGACGATGGCATCTTTAACTTTTAACGCGCCAAAATGCGTATTGTCGATCACTTTTGAATGCTTTGCATTAAATGTAACGGCAAAACTATCATCGGGTTTCATATGATCAAACCAGTTGGTTTTATAAATTCCGTCGTATAACTCTTCTTGACTGGTGACTGAAAAGGTATCTAATTTTAAGAGCACACGATTGGCTATTCTTGACCAAAGACACACTCGGTAAGCCATTTCTATAGGTCCTTCAAAAGAAGCCCCTGCTAAAGCAGGTTTAACATTTTTAGCCCCTAATTGTTTTAATTCGGTCACGAGGATATCTTCCATCGCTTTAGGTGTAGTGGCAAAGAAAACTAAATCAGTCATGGTGGTTTAATCGTAGGGAAATCAAGAATTACGGGAGGAAAAGAAAAAAATTTTATACTGGAACTTGTAGGGTGCATTTTATGCACCCTTGCTAGCACGTAAATTTAAGTAGCTCCAAGGTGCGTGGAATGCACTACGGGTTATTTGTTATCCCGTCTTAAATTTATAACAAAGTGATGGGTTTCGCAAAAAGACGCTCTACCCATCCTACATTTGGTCTATTGAATACTTAACAATTCAACTTCAAACACGAGTGTTGCATTCGGTCCAATATCAGCACCTGCGCCTCTAGTTCCATAAGCTAGATCAGGATGAATAAAGAAACGGTACTTTGCACCGATAGGCATTAATTGTACGCCTTCAGTCCATCCGCCAATCACAGCATTTAGTGGAAAAGTAGCGGGAGAATTACGACTATATGAGCTATCAAATTCTTTGCCATCTAAAGTAGTCCCTTGGTAATGCACTGTCACTTTAGATGTTTTTGTTGGCTTTTCGCCTTCACCTGCTGTTAATACAATATATTGCAGACCACTTGCCGTGGTAATCACACCTTCTTTAGTGCCATTTTCAGCTAAAAATGCTTCGCCTTCTGTTAGATTATTGCCTGCAAGTTCTGGATTTGGTTTGTTAAACATAAAATAGCCTATAAATAAGAGTACACAAATAACAAGAATAACGAGTTGAGCTTTACCCATCGCTGTCTCCTTAGTAAATAATTAACCGACTATTCTACCAAAAAAAACCTGTCGAACTTTCTAATTCTTTACGACATGCCTTTAATTGTTGATTATAGCGCCACGCTCGTTTTGCCACTTTTTTAGAAACTCTCATCAGCCAAGGTTTTTTTAGATAGCTTTTACGCTTATATCCCGTATGTCCTTCGTGATAAGCAAAGTATTGATTTGCCACATCCCACTTTGAAATATTTAGCATTTTATTAGTTTTTGTACAATACCAGCCGACAAAATCACTGGCATCCTCAAAGTCATCACGATCTGCCCCCCAGTTCCCTGTTTCATCTATATACCAATCCCACGTACTATCTTGCGCTTGGGGATAGCCATACGCTGAACTGCGCCTAAACCAAGGGATAAAACCTAATAAAGTCGGGCGTGGTGGCTCTGCATCTGCAACAAAATTTGATTCTTGTTGCATAATAGCCATTTGCACATGAATAGGAACCTTCCATTGCTCATAAGTCTCTTGAGTATACTCAAACCAGTCGTCTTTTTCCCTAAAGATTGAGCAAATATCATGGGTATTTTTGGGTTGTGATGCCGTGCAAGCAGTGAGTAAAACAGCCCAAACAATCAGAATAATCAAACGTAAGTGGGACATAACTCAACCTTTTCAATAGGGAGGGAAAGAAAAAAAAGCCATTTTTCATTTTGCACAACTACTAATTACATTAAAATTACATTAAAATAATTAATATCTTTACTCTTTCGCACTTAGAAATAATTTCCCTAAGGGTAAATGTTTAAAAATAAAAAATGCATATCATTTAAGATTAGCTTGAATATACTGACGAATAACATAGGAAATAGATATATGACTGACGCTAGAAAAGATTATCGACAAACTACCTCTATGGATGGCTTGTTATTTTTAGGTGGCTATGAGCATAAAATGTCTATCCATGATTTATCAATTTCTGGGCTCTCTGCGACGATTGAGCCTAGTGTTGGGATGAACCACACAGATGATATCTTGGCCATTATGCAAAAATCTGATGATGTTGATCTTTATATTAAAAAAATAAGCTTAGCAGGTGAGGCTCAAATTATACGGGTTGATATGCAGGGCAAGCTGATTAAGCTAGCGCTCAAATTCAAACAGATGTCTTACGATGCTGATAACTTACTTTATAAAAGAAAAGCTTACCGTAAAGGCATGACTGAACCAGGCAAGCTCCTTATTGGCGATGGTGTTTATAGTTTTATGACCCAAAATGTCTCTATTGATGGCTTGATGGTGAAAATTTCTGAACATATTAAATTAAAACAAGGTCAAGTATTAAAATTTAAATTTACTGAATTACTGTTGTTTGGTGATGCTGTTGTGATGTGGTTTGAGCATGACCAAGCAGGTCATACATTACTTGGTCTGCAGTATAAACATATACAAAAGGGAGACGTGCCTGACCTGCCTATTTTTTATGACACTGAGTAAAAAGATAACATCCCTCGAAGGGATAGTACCTTTAATCTGCTTAAAATCTATTTTTATCTCGGTTTTCCCAATATTGTAAGGCGAGTTGTTGAGCAGCTTGTTGCGTATCCGCTTTTGCTAATAGCTTTAAAGCAACAGCGGCTGTCCCTACCACACTCGCTTCTGCAAATTCATCAGCTCTTTCACCACGCCATACTTGTAATAGCTGCTGCGGCTCTAAGCGATCAGGTTTTATATGTCGTCGTGGAAACAAGGCTGGCCAAGTTTCTTCAGATAACGCCCCTAAATGCACACTCTGCGCTAAACAATCCATATCAGGATTACGTTCAATTTCACCGCCTTCCCCTTTAATCACGGTCATATGCGTTTGCTGCAATAATAAAGCCGCTTCTTGATGCACAGGGCGGTAACCAGGGTGAAAAATCCCCTGAATACTGTAAGCTGCATTAAAGGGGTTAATTAAGCGCACTAAGGTATGCACAGGCGAGCGTAAGCCCATTAAATTGCGTAAATGAATCATGCGATTTAACTCGGGGCACAGCTGAGCTATTGATAAATATGCAAAGTTGCTTGCCTCTACCTGCTCTGCCGCATCGGCAAAGGAATCAGCAATCGGTAGCGCAAACAAGCTCAGCATATCTTGTGCAAACACACGATTTTCTGAATGCGAAGCTGAGCCATGCATTAACACTTTAATGTCATTTTCTGCTAATAAAAAACTCGTCAGCATAAACCACGGCAAATGTCGGCGCTTACCTGCATAAGCGGACCAATCTAAATCTGCGCTGTTTTTAGGCATATTCGGCAAAGTCTCACGTACTGCTTGCACAAAGCCCGCTAATTCTTCGGGGGTTTCTTCTTTAACCCGCATGAGCATTAAAAATGCACCTAATTGTATTTCTTCGACTTCACCCGCTAATATCATACGCATCGCTTGATAGGCTTCATCTTGCGTTAAGGGGCGTGAGCCTTTTTTACCTTTACCTAAAATACGTATGGTATCGGCGAAGGGGTGTTCTGTATGAGTATCTGACATTATTCTTTGACGGGACGTTTATCTAACTTTCTTTGTAAGGTACGACGGTGCATATGTAATGCTCTTGCCGCGGCGGAGATATTGCCATCATGTTCCATAAGTACTTTTTGCAAATGCTCCCATTCTAGGCGCTTTACGGATAAGGGGTTTGCATTGATTGCGACAGAGCTATCGGCGGCATTATTATGCAGTGCATTCATAATTTCATCGGCATTAGCAGGCTTGGTTAAGTAGTGCTTTGCCCCCAGCTTGATTGCTTCAACCGCCGTGGCAATACTAGCAAAACCTGTGAGCATAATAATTTGCGTATTATCATCTAAGGAAATCAATTTTTGCACTAGCTCTAAACCTGACTCATGCCCTATGCGTAAATCAATCACTGCATATTCTGGCTCTACTTCTTCCGCTAAAGTGAGACCGCTTTTAACATCATGCGCAACCGCAACTAAAAAACCACGCTTTTCTAAAGCAGGTTTAAGTACCGAACAATAGGTTAGATCATCATCGACCAATAATAATTGTGCTTGTGTATTAGGCATAAGAGTCCCGATGTTTGAAAAAGAAGTTTATATTTTAGCTACTCATTAGGCACTAGCATTAAAATAATATCAATACATGCCCCACCCGACGGGGCATTGGAAATATCTATTGTACCGCCTAAACGGAAAATTGTAGAATAGGTCAAAAACAAGCCAACCCCTAGACCTTGATTGCTATCATTGATCGGTGTTTTGCCTATTTTTTCTAATAATTCTTCAGGCATTCCAGGACCATAATCACGAATTCTCATACCTAAAAAACCTTCTTCAGTACAAGCAAAAACATTTAAGTCTATACCTTTATCTACCGAAGTCACTTCTGCTGCATTGTTTAAAATATTAATCAAAGAATGCGTTAAGGTCAGCTCAGCAATAATCGACTCTGTTAAAGGCGCTTCTGAATTAATGCGTAAATTAAGTTTTATCCCGGGCTGCTGACTACGCCATTGGTTAATCACTTCATCTAAATACTCACTGACCACCATAATACGCCCTGATTCTGCGCGCAACTCCCCCGCAGTCGCTGACATCACTGATAAAGCTTGCTTACAGCGATTAATCTGATCTTGCATAATCTGCATTTTATCGCGCAAGTCGCTATGCTCATCCGAGCCATAATCATCTTTTAACTCATGTGCAATAATGGCCATTGTGCCTAAAGGCGTGCCCATATCATGCGCCGCACTCGCCGCCAAAGTCCCTAAAGCAATAATGCGTTCATCTTGTAATAATTTCTCACGTGCTTCCGCTAAAGTCCGTTCACCCATTTTAATGGTATTGGACAACTCCACTGCAAAAAAAGCCACTAAGCCCGCACTACAAACAAAACCAAACCACATACCAAAAATATGGAAATTAAGAAATTCCTGATCCTGTGATTCGTGCATAGCAGGTGACATAGCTCCCATATCCATCGGCATTAAGTGAGGTTCCACCGAGGTTAAGGTTGCATGATAAGGAATTAAAAAGGTATATAAAACGGTGGTTAAAATCACCATATACCAAGTATAAGCATGGGGTAAAATAATCGCCGTTAAAATAACAGGTAATAAAAAAATCCACGTAAAGGGATTGGTCGCGCCCCCTGTTAAATAAAGCAATGAAGCAATTGCAAAGACATCAATCGTAAGCTGTGAGAAAATTTCCATTTCAGTCACAGGCATATCCGTTTTTAAGCGCATCCATGTATACAGGTTGACTGTACCAATCGCTAAAATAGTCAGCCAAAGCGCCTCTTCATGCAGGGGAATCTTTAATATATCAATCGAAACCAATAATAATAAAGCTTCTCCCCCGATCATTAAATTCCTTAAAATAAATAACCACTGCAAGTTTTCCTTGGCGGATATTTCTGTTTTTGGAATAAAATTAGCGAGCATGGCTTACAACAAAACCGCCGCGCTAATCATCGCAGCACCTGCCAATAAGGCATATACCGTACCACGATGATTGTCTTTCATTTGCTCACGCATTTTCTCTAATTGCTGGGTTTGCGTTTCTGCACGCTGGCTAGTATGTGCGGCATCATCTAAGACTTGAAATAATAAACTAGGAATCTCAGGAAATTTTTCAGCTAGCTCTGGAAATTTATGTAAGGCTTGCTTAATCTTTGTTTTAGGGCTTAAGCGCTCTTTAAACCAATCTTCTAAAAAGGGTTTAGCGGTTTGCCATAAATCTAAATCAGGATAAAGCTGCCTGCCTAAGCCTTCAATATTTAATAAGGTTTTTTGCAATAAAACCAATTGCGGCTGCACTTCCATATCAAAACGACGTGCGGTTTGAAATAAACGTAGTAATAATAAACCAAAAGAAATATCTTTTAGTGGCTTATCAAAAATAGGCTCACACACACTACGAATCGCCGATTCAAACTCTTCTACCCGCGTATTCGGTGGCACCCAACCTGAAGCAATATGCATTTCGGCAACACGGCGATAATCTTGATTAAAGAAAGCAAGAAAATTTTCTGCTAAATAACGCTGATCTGAGGGTGATAAAGTCCCGACAATACCAAAATCAACCGCTATATATTTACCTGGTAACTCGACAAAAATATTACCCGGATGCATATCGGCATGGAAAAAATTATCCCGAAATACTTGAGTAAAAAAGACTTCTACGCCCCGTTCTGCTAATAATTTAAAATCGGCACCTTTTTCACGTAGCTCTTCAATATTCCCCACAGGAACACCGTAAATTCGCTCCATCACTAAGACTTTTTTACGTGTATATTCCCAATGAATTTCTGGAATATAAATCGCGTCTGAATTTTCAAAGTTACGGCGTAATTTAGCCGCATTACCTGCTTCGCGAACTAAATCAAGTTCATCTAATAAGGTCTTTTCAAATTCAGCAACAATTTCGCGTGCATGTAAACGCTTACCATCTTCCCAGAACTTTCCAGCTAGCCCTGCTAACTCATACAGTAAAGCGATATCAGAATGTATCCACTTTTCCACATCAGGACGTAAGACTTTAACAATCACCTCTTCGCCTGTATGCAAAACGGCAGTATGCACTTGTGCAACCGATGCAGAAGCGAGTGGGCTGGTAGAAAATTCAGCAAAGGCTTTATCAATTGACATGCCCAGTTCTTTTTCTATCACGGCACGTGCTTGTTCATCAGAAAAAGGCGGCACTTTATCTTGTAATTTAACCAGTTCATCCGCTATATCATCGGCGAGTATATCTTTACGCGTGGATAAGGCTTGACCAAATTTCACATAAATAGGACCTAAATCTTCTAAAGTACGACGAATACGTACACCACGTGGCTCAAAGTCTTTATTGCGCCAGTAATTAGGCGAAAAAATAGCTAAAAAACGTGCCGATTTAAATAAAGGAGTATTGAAAAATAAATCATCCAATCCATGACTAACCATCACTTTATAGATATGCGTTAGTCTTAATATCATTTTGGGGTGCTTCACACGTATTCCTTTTTAAGCCTGTGTTTTTTGTAAACGTTTAACGCGCGCTGCTAAACGATCAAAATCTTCTTTTAATTGATCCACTGCGTCTGCTTGTTGATTAATTTCTGCAGCAGGCGGTAAATCCTTAGTTTCATCTTGTAGAAATTCGCTGACATTCAATTGCAAACTATCTACATTTTCTTTGCCCCACTGACCCGCTAGGCGTAAAAAACTGCCTAATTTATGCGCAATCACATCACCTGTCAGATGAGAAACTTGCTCTTCTAATTCTATATCCAGCTTTTCAAAAAGCTTTTGAAATTCATGCCCGACACTTAAATCACCTGTTATCGTCACTTCTCCTGAGAAAAATGAGCGTGCAGGCGTGGAGCTAATGCCCATTAAACCTAATGCGGCTAATGTCCCTGTTAAAGTGGTATCTGCAGCATCTGCACACACATCCATAATCTGCATCCCTTGGGTGGTGGGACAGAGATAAAGCGTTTCATTAAAGGGCAAAATAGTGACGGCAATAATTTTCCCAGCGAGGGGTTGCAGAAAAAGTGCAACATCTTCATCTAAGCTAAGATATTTATTAAGTGCCGTTTCAAAGGCACTGATTAACAGAGGTTTGATGGTCATGATTTTTGAGGGAGGTCTGTGATTTGTTCAACATTGTACTTCAACAACAGAGCGCAGAGCATCACTACAATCAAGTTAATATATATAAATAATTACTTGAAAAAATAAAACACACTGTAGGATGGGTAGAACGGACGGCATGTCTTTTTAGGCACGCAGCGAAACCCATCACAATGCGAAAATGATGGGTTTCACAAAAAGACGTTCTACCCATCCTACGCTTAGAGCATTGATTTTATTTAAAAAGCCTTAACTTAATAGTAGTAACTCAGAGCGTGAAAGCGAGTGAGCTATTCGTCATTAAAATTTATAACCACGATGCACGGTGACGATCCCTTGTGACATATTAAAATATTCACAACGATCTAAACCTGCATTTTGCATCATTTCTTTTAAGACATCTTGCTTAGGATGCATACGGATAGATTCCGCTAGATAGCGATAACTTTCTTCATCTTTAGCCACTAATTTGCCAATTTTAGGCAGTAACTTAAAGGAATAAAAGTCATACACTTTTTCAGTGATTTTATCAGTAGGGTGGGAAAATTCTAAAACAATCACACGACCGCCTGGCTTTAAGACACGGTGCATAGAGCGTAAGGCGGCATCTTTATCGGTGACATTACGTAAACCAAAGGCAATACAAACACAATCAAAAGTATTATCTTCAAACGGCAAGCATTCTGCATTCACTTGCGCATAATTCACATTGCCAATTAAACCACGGTCAATTAAACGATCTCGCCCCGTGCGCAACATTTCTGAATTAATATCAGCAAGCACAACCTCGCCTTTCTTACCCACACGCTTTTCAAACAGTATGGTTAAATCACCTGTTCCGCCTGCTAAATCTAAAACTTTCTCGCCTTCACGTACATTACTTAATTGCACCGCAACCCGTTTCCAAATACGGTGTACGCCGAAAGACATTAAGTCATTCATCACATCATATTGGCTAGCCACGGAATCAAAAACGCCGCGTACTAAATTAACTTTTTCTTGTTCATCGACTTGAGTAAAGCCAAAATGGGTTGTGTTATCTGTCGTCATCTGTTTATTTTTAAATATTTAAGGGCGGTTTAACCGCCTAAGTAATTAATTTTGTTCAAATACTTGTGGGAAATTTTTTAGTTTAAACAACTACGTAAAAATTCTGGCGCAAAATCAGCTTAATTTTTCACCACATCAACACGCTGATGTCCTGCTTGCTTTAACTCTTCTAAATAGCCAGCCCATAACTCATTATATTCATTACCAAGTTTATACAATAATTCCCATGTATAAATACCGCTATTATGCCCATCACTAAAATCAGGGGCGATACCATAATGACCAATCGGTCGGATATTATCAATCGCGACAAACTCTTTATCGACTTGTAAAGTCTCTTGCCCTGGCGCATGACCTAAGGCTTCTGCTGATGGCGTAAAAACACGCAAATATTCACAGGGCAATTGAAATGTTTGCCCATTATCAAAGCTTACTTCTAATACACGTGAAACTTTATGGAGTTTAATTTCGGTTAAAACGCAGTCAATGTCTTCTGCTTTAATACGCATATAAATAATCAGTCTATAATAGGGAGGAATGCTGGGTTGCCCAAAAGACGGCAGCCCAACCTACGTATATCTACAATATATAACGACTCAAATCTTCATCTTCTGCAAATTCAGACAAATATTGATTTACATAGTCCGCAGTAATAACAATTTTCTTATCCACTAAATCAGGCGCATCAAAAGAAACACTTTCAAGTAAACGTTCTAAAATCGTATGTAAACGTCTAGCACCGATATTTTCAGTTTTTTCATTCACTTCCCAACCGATTTCGGCAATACGCTGTATACCGTCTTCAGTAAAGCTTAAATCTATGCCTTCTGTGCCTAATAAAGCTTGGTATTGCTCGGTTAATGACGCATCAGGTTCAGTCAAAATACGTACAAAATCCGCTGTTGTTAAAGCATCTAACTCGACACGAATTGGAAAACGCCCTTGTAATTCAGGAATCAAATCTGATGGCTTAGTTAAATGAAAAGCCCCTGAAGCAATAAATAAAATATGATCTGTTTTAATCATGCCGTATTTAGTCGTCACCGTACTGCCTTCAACTAATGGTAGTAAATCTCTTTGCACCCCTTCACGTGAGACATCACCGCCACCACCAGCATCTGAGCGTTTACAGACTTTATCAATTTCATCTAAAAAGACAATACCATGCTGCTCTGCTGCTTCAATTGCAGAAAGCTTGATTTCATCTTCATTCACCAATTTTGCCGCATGTTCTTCAGTTAAAGCTTTCAACGCTTCTTTAACCATCAACTTGCGATCTTTGGTTTTTTCATTACCTAAATTTTGAAACATGCCTTGTAACTGGCTGGTCATTTCTTCCATACCAGGAGGTGCCATAATTTCTACACCAATCCGTGAGGCTTGTACTTCAATTTCAATTTCTTTTTGGTCAAAATCACCTTCACGTAATTTCTTACGCATTTTTTGCCGTGTGGATTGCTCAGTATCGGATACCATACCCCCATCAGCACGAGGCAGTAAAATATCTAAAACTTCTTCTTCTGCCGCATCCATTGCGCGGTTTTGCACCGACTCCATTTCCGCTTCACGGGTCATTTTATACGAGGTTTCAACCAAATCGCGGATAATGGACTCGACATCACGCCCGACATAACCGACTTCGGTAAATTTAGTGGCTTCTATTTTAACAAACGGTGCATTCGCAAGACGCGCTAAACGACGTGCAATTTCTGTTTTACCCACCCCTGTAGGACCGATCATTAAAATATTTTTAGGGGTAATTTCATCGCGCATAATGCCCGAAACCTGTGCGCGTCTCCAGCGATTACGCAAGGCAATAGCCACGGAACGCTTTGCACTGGCTTGACCGATAATATGTTTATCTAATTCGTGTGCAATTTCTTTGGGGGTCATCTGTGTCATGGTTATTCTCTTAATCCTTAGGCTCAGCGTCTAGCTCTTCAATGCGTAAGTTATGGTTGGTATAAATACAAACATCCGCCGCAATATTCAGTGATTTTTCTACAATTTCTCTGGCAGTTAAATCCGTATTTTCCAATAAAGCACGGGCAGCCGATTGTGCATAAGGCCCACCTGAGCCAATCGCGATTAAATCATATTCAGGCTCGATCACATCACCATTACCTGAAATAATTAGCGAAGTTTTACTATCTGCAATGGATAATAAGGCTTCTAATTTGCGCAAAGCCCGTTCAGTACGCCAATCTTTTGCCATTTCTACAGCGGCACGTGTTAGATTACCGTGATGTTTTTCCAGTTTACCTTCAAAATGTTCAAACAGCGTAAAAGCATCCGCAGTTGCACCCGCAAATCCAGCAATCACTTTACCATGATATAAACGACGTACTTTACGCGCATTGCCTTTCATCACAGTATTGCCTAATGTCACTTGACCATCACCACCAATAACGACTTTATCGCCACGGCGCACAGAAAGAATGGTTGTACCTCTAAAATTCACTTATCACTTACCCGTTTATTAGAAAATAAATTTTTCAATTTTACATGGATAACGCCTGTGTTGATAGCAGTATTTGCATTGGCTTAAAGCGAGGCTTTGCATCAATTAGGCGATTATTAGCTATAGAGTATACAAAGTGACTCATTCTGCCTATCGCTTGTTTTATCTATCCCTTATAATCTCTACCAGATATTTTATATCAACAGTTCAATGTTATTTCATGTTAATATTGGATGGCTCTAATATTAAGAATATAAGGCGATTTTTTCAACCTTTAAGCAAGTTGGCTCTAGTGACCTATTTATTCAAGTTCTGTGTTGTGTTGGTGTTAATGCTGAGTAGTGCAATGCTACAAGCTGAACAATCACTGAACTTAGGCGTTTTTGCTTATCGACCTAAACCCGTGATGTTAGCGCGTTACCAACCTTTGGTCGATTACCTTAATCAACAACTCGATTGCTGCGAAGTCAAACTCCACATTTTAACGCTTGCAGAAATGGAAGTGGCTGTTGCTGCTAATGAATTAGACCTTATCTTTACTAACCCTCGTCACTATATTCTGCTACGCCACCAAAACAAACTTACAGGTGCTATTGCTACCTTAGTTAAGCACGGGGATAGCAATATAGGCACTCAGTACTTAGGCGGGGTTATTTTTACTCGCCGCTCTGAAAAAAACATCAATCAATTAGCAGATATAAAAGGACGACGCATTGCTGTTCCAGGGCGTAAATTTTTGGGTGGCTATCAAACTCAAGCTTATGAATTTTTACAAGCAGGGATAAATTTAGAAGAAGATGCTACTGCTGTTGAGGTTGGTGGGCATGATAAGGTCGTTAAGGCAGTGCTTGCGGGTGAGATTGAGGTCGGCTTTGTACGTACTGAAATTTTAGAAAGCCTGAGCCAACAAGGCTTATTTGATTTAGCCGAGCTTAAAATTCTTAATCGTCAAACATTAGCGAACTTTCCTTTTATCAGCTCTACACGCCTCTACCCTGAATGGCCTTTTGTTGCCTTGCCACAGGTCAAAACTAAATCGATTAGCCGCATTGCTTCGGCCTTATTAGCATTAGGCGAGAAAAATACCGCTATTTATCAAGAGGGTATTGCAGGCTTTGCCCCACCTGCAGACTATCTTCCTGTAGAGCAAGTGGCACGAGCTTTACGTTTGCCCCCTTATGAAAAAGCTCCAGAATTTACTTTGGAAGATATTTGGATTAAACATCAAGAAGGGGTCAGTTTATTAGTTTTTTTTATCGCTGTTTCGACGATATTATCAATATTATTAATCCGTCGGAATCGCTCTTTATTTAAGCAACGAACCTTGATAAACGAGCAGGCAACCCGTATCCAGCAAATTGTTCAAGCAACACAAGCAGGTACGTGGGAATGGAATATACAAACAGGCGAAACTATTTTTAATGAATGCTGGGCGCAGCAACTGGGCTATTCCTTAGAAGAGTTATCGCCTGTGACGATAGAAACTTGGCGCAACCATATGCACCCTGATGATATAAGTCGTGTTGAGGAGGCTTTACAGGCACATCTTACGGGAAAAGCGGAGTATTATAATATTGATTTACGGTTGCGCCATAAGTCGGGACATTGGGTATGTATTAATGCACGAGGGGCTGTGACACGTTGGTCTAATAATGGCGAAGCACTATGGATGAGTGGTACGCATACCGATATTAGTGAGCGTAAAGAGTTTGAGCGTAAACTATCGCGTGCGCATCGCTTGGTTGAGCAGTCACTGAATGAAATTTATATCTTTGATAAAAACACCTTAAATTTTATAGCGGTTAATTTAGGCGCGCGTACTAATTTGGGCTATAGCCAAGAAGAGCTAAGCACTCTTACCCCTATAGATATTAAGCCCAAGGTATCTAGCCAAGAATTTGCAGAATTGATTACCCCTTTACTAACTGGAATTGAAAAAAAGCTAATCTTTAATACCGAACATCAACGTAAAAATGGTAGTTGTTATCCTGTAGAAGTACACTTGCAGTTACTGGATGATGAGCCACCTGTTTTTGTAGCTATGGTTCT
>WTCM01000243.1 GCA_013138595.1 Methyloprofundus sp.
CGTTGCGCGACTTGCTGTAGCAACTCGTCACCCGCTAAATGCCCTAAAGTATCATTAACCACTTTAAAGCGATCTAAATCCAACATTAGCACCGCAAATTGCGATGAATTTCTATTCGCTCTAGCAATACTTTCTTCTATTTTAGTTTGAAAATATCGCCTATTAGGCAAGTTTGTAAGTGGGTCATAATAAGCTAATTGTTGAATTTTTTCTTCTGACTGCTTACGTAAGGTAATATCCGTAAAAGAGGCAACATAATGAGTAACCTTTTGCCCACTATCCTTTACAGCCATAATTTTTAACCATTCAGGATAGACCACTCCATTTTTCCTACGGTTCCAAATTTCGCCCTGCCAGTCTCCTGTTGTATGAATTTCTTGCCACATTGCTTTATAAAAAGCGCTGTTTTGTTTTAGCGATTTTAATAGTGAAGGGGCATGTCCGATAGCTTCTTCAGCCGAATAACCCGTAATCTCGCTAAACGCTTTATTCACTTTCAAAATAACCGCATTAGCATCCGTCACAAAGATCCCTTCTTGTACCTCAAATGCATTGGCTGCAATACGTAACTCTTGGTCTGCATAATCTTGTTCAATGGCAAGTGCCGCTAAATTAGTGTATCTCTTAATCATCTCTAATTCTATTGCTGTGGGCTTAGAGGGCTGATGATGATAAATTGCAAAAGCACCTAATACTTGCTTGGTATTACTATTAAATATAGGGCGCGACCAACAAGAAGCCAAACCTGCTTTTCGCGCAAGCTCTCGATACGCTTGCCAATAAGGGTGCTGCTGAATATTTTCTACGATGACTTGTTTTTTTGAGAAGGCGGCTGCGCCACAAGAACCTACGCTCTCACCTATTTTAATGCCGTCAATAGCCTGATTATAAAAATCAGGAAAACTAGGTGCAGCCGCTACCTTTAGATACTTCGCTGTTACATCCAGTAATAAAATTGAACACAACATTTTAGGGTGTAGCCTTTCTATTTCTTGTACTAATAGCTTTAAAATATATTTTAACTGAGTGCCTTCGCCAATTAATTGTAAAATATCATTATGCAAAGCCAATTCATCTGTTCTGCTACGCAACTCGCTTTCAACCTGCTTACGCTCCTTTATTTCTTGGTCTAAAATTTCATTTTGCTCATTTAGCTCTGTTTCCGCTAATAGGCTACTTTCATTCGCCAGAATGATCCACCAAGAAGCAATGCCGACTAAAATGCTAATAAAGCCAAATAAGGTATATAAATGCGCAAGCTGTTCAGATACAAGAGGGCTATGCTCACGCCCCAGCATATCTGAATAAACTAACCAGAAAGCGAAGCCAAGGATACTTAACAGACTACCAGAAACGAGAATAACATTAGATATTTTGCGAATAATATTGTCAGAGATAGCTTGCTTAAAGAGTCGTTTAAAAACTCGCTTGAGTAGCTGATGGTAGAACGACTCGGTACTAGGCTTACATTGGTCTCGACAATTAGACTCTAAAGTACAACATAAGGAGCAAATAGCCACTTCATGAAAAGGGCAATGCGCCATATCAGTTTCTGCATAATCTTGCTCACATACCCCACACATAACTAGATCATCGGAATTAGAAAAGTGCTCATTATCCCGTGCAATATAGTATTTTCCTTTAGTAGCAATCGCAATCAAAGGAGATAAAATTAAACTGATCAATAACGCAAATAACCATGAATAAGCTTGTGCATACTCACCAAATAATCCACTAAAAGCCAATATAGAAACAAATGAGGCCACTAACATACTGACAAACCCAACGGGGTTAAAGTCATATAGGTGCGCTCTTTTAAATTCAACAATAGAGGGGCTTAGCTTTAAGGGTTTATTAATCACTAAATCTGCAAATACTGCAAAAATCCAAGCGACGGCAACATTAGAATAAAGTCCTAATATCTTATTGATGGCCTCAAAAACACCTAATTCCATTAATAGTAAGGCAATCCCAATATTAAAGATCAGCCAAACGACTCGCCCTGGATGGCTGTGGGTCACGCGCGAGAAAAAATTAGACCAAGCGAGCGATCCCGCATAAGCATTGGTTACATTAATTTTAATTTGTGAAATAATCACAAAAACAGTCGTCACTAATAGCGCAATCGATGGGCTATCAAAAACATAGTCATAAGCCGCTAAATACATTTGCACGGGCTCTTTAGCTTCCGCCAGCCCAAGCCCTGTCATAACCACTAAAGAAGCCAGAAAGGCTCCCCCCAACTGCTTAAGACAGCCCAGAACAATCCAACCAGGCCCAGCAGCGATTAAAGAAACCCACCAAGTCATGCGGTTACTTTTTTGTTTATTTGGCATAAAACGCAAATAATCAACTTGCTCGCCTATTTGGGCGATTAAAGAGAAAGAGATTCCCGTTGCAATGCCAAAATAATACCAATCAAAGTTATTAGAGCCACTGATACTGCCTTCAAAGCGAATAAAAGCCTCAAGTACTTTAGGTTCAGCCTGAAATACAAAATAAAACGGTAATATCATCAATAACAACCAAATTGGCTGAGTCCAACGATGTAATTGATTAATCGCTGTTACCCCATAAAAGACAATGGGAATAATGATCAGAGAACAAAGCAAATAGCCCCAAGCTAAAGGCAGATCAAAGTACAACTTGAGTGCTTGCGCCATAATGGCTGCTTCAAGCGCAAAAAAGATAAAACAAAACGAGGCGTAAATTAACGAGGTGACAGTAGACCCTACATAGCCAAAACCTGCGCTACGTGTGAGTAGGTCAATATCAATATTGTAGCGTGCCGCATAATAAGAAATCGGAAAGCCAGCGATAAAAATAATAAGCGAGGCGAGCATAATCGCCCAAAAGGCATTACTAAAACCATAATTTAGTAATAAGACGGCACCAATGGCCTCTAATGCAAGAAATGAAATACCGCCTAATGCAGTATTAGCAAGTAATAGCGGCGACCATTTACGAAAACCTGAAGGTGAATAACGTAAGGCATAATCCTCTAGGGTTTCATCGGCAACCCATTGATTATATTCTCTACGTGTTTTTTCTACTGTATGTTTCATGAATCCTTCTAGGCTAATTAACTAAAAGACCCAGTTTGTTTCTGGGGGGAGGTAAATCCCTTTCTATACAATGTGTGCAGCTGAAGTCAGTATTTTGGCATTATCTATTAAAGACATGCTTTTACTGGCTACAACTATTATAAGTAAAAAAAATATAAAAACCACTAGCCACATGGCTAGGCTTTACGAATACTTTTATATGAAACATCATTCTTAGAGTTAGGTGGAAAGTATTCCACCCAGCTTATGAGTCACTGCCGTTAAGTTAAGGAAAAAAATATAGGATGTGTTGAGGCACGAAACGCATCTTTCTTGCCTTTGATGCGTTTCCTATCGTCAACACATCCTATATTAAAAGCTTAACTTAATGGCAGTGAACTTGTGAGTGCCCTCTATAAAAGTAACTCACTTAATCATAATAATAAGCAGGCTTATAACGACGGAACTTCTGACTAATCCAGTAATCCAGGCTAATATAGCGCCCTGCTCCCCACATCATCAATGCAACTAACATCACCGCATAAGTGATAGCAAACTCAACCCCGTTATTCAAAATCACCAAGCTTCCGTGCTCAGTCAGCCATGCATAATTGCCATGCTCTTGTAAGATAACGTTTGCTGTACTTAAGCGCTCTGCTGCTGCAACAGTACGCTCGCTGGCAAAAAAGCCTGTGGAGTTCGCAACCATTAACCAGCCATTTTTTAAATGTACGGTCACTGCTGCACCTATCATGGTAAATAACAAGGGAATAGACACCCAGCGCACAGCAAACCCCAAGAGCAAGCAAACGGCTCCACCCAATTCAGAAGCCGTTGCCCAACCGGCAACAAAGGTAGGAAAAGGTAAACCTAAGCCCCCATCTGAATTAGAAAACCATACGACAAGAGCATCAAAATTCTCAAATTTTTGCATCCCCGCCATCCACATCACAGGGACCAAATAAAGTCGTAAAACCAGTGGTCCTAAAAAATCCACTCGATCAAGTACCTCTAGGTAATCTTGTAATTTATTAAATAATTTAAGCATTTTAGTACATCAGAAATTTAAGTTATTCAAACATAAGGGAAAATTAAACTAATTTATCAGCATCCATACCTGCATAAGTTTAGCTCATTTTATTATTTTAGCAACACACTGCTAGAGTAAATTCAAAACTTATTTTATAGGTGCTCTATTAGACCATAACAAAGATTTAATAAGACTTTAACAGCTCTCATTATCCTTAATTTTTTGCTAAAATCTAAGTTATTTTGCAACAAAAAAGCAGAAATATTAATGATAGAATGGCAGAAGATAACATCCCCCATATAGAAATGCTAAGGCGGTATCCCCATGCTTGAAATACAACAAATTCCTGTCCTTAATGATAATTATATTTATCTTATCCATGACAACGAGTCAGGTGACACAGCGGTCGTTGATCCTGCCGTATCTGAGCCTGTTTTACAGGTACTGAAACAAAATAACTGGCAACTGAGCGCTATTTTTAATACTCACCATCATGCGGACCATGTGGGTGGAAATTTACAACTAAAACAACAAACGGCATGCAATATTGCAGGCTGTGCCAACGATCAACAGCGTATTCCAGCAATTGATATTAAATTAGCAGAAGGTGACCACTTAAGCCTAGGTAAGCATAAAATTCAAATCATCGACTGCCCAGGTCACACCACAGGGCATATTGCCTTTTATAGCGCAGATGCCGGGGCACTTTTCTGTGGTGATACTCTATTTGCGATGGGCTGCGGACGTTTATTTGAAGGGTCACCCGCACAAATGCTAGCATCTTTAAATAAATTTAAAAACCTTCCCGCACAAACAAAAATTTACTGCGCCCATGAATATACCGCGGCTAATGCACAATTTGCGCTATCTGTAGAGCCCAATAACCCTGATTTACTGAGTACGATTGAGCGGGTGGCACAGCTAAGAGCACAGCAACTAGCGACAGTACCGACGACATTGGAACAAGAATTAGCCACTAACCCTTTTTTACGCGCTGATAGCCCCGAAATTAGAGCGACACTAGGTTTACAAAAAGCATCAGAATTAGCGGTTTTTACAGAGTTGAGAGAAAGGAAGAATAATTTTTAAACTTTTATCTACTCATTTAATTAGCTGATTATATTCAGCATGGCTACCTATCCAAATCCATTGAATCCCATCGGGTGCATCAATACCAAGTGCCCGATAGTGTCGACCTACACGTACAGACCAAAGACCTTCAATTTGCTTTAAATGCAAAGAAGGGTAACGAGTATTTTCTTTCAACAGTTGATAGTTCTTATCTGCTAATGTTTAAGTTTCTATCGGTAACTTTGCATAACATTCCCAAAAATCTGAAGAAGTGTAATGCTTCAAAGTTCACGCGCCTGACCTTGCGCAAGTTCAAGACGTGCTTTATCAATAAGCTTATTAAATTTTCCTGCTTTAAAATCATTGGCAATTTGCTTATCCCACGAGTCATTTTCAAATTGATAAAACCAATCACGAAACAAAGCTAATTTTTCAGCTGATAAATGACTTACAACTGATTCTAATTCTTCAATATCAGTAGGAATTGAAGGTTTTGTTGTTTTTAGTGTATGTATTTTCATAACTAATTACCCTATTTAACAGACAACATATTATCCAATGAAATCTTAGCCAGTCTTGCTTCTTCTGTTTCTACTTTAATTTGATTCACAACATTTCCCGCGACTAGGTTTTCTAAAATCCATGCTAAGTGTTGTGGGTCAGTACGGAACATGGTGGAACACATGCTTAAAACAGGTGACATAAAATGTACGTTTTTACCATCTGCTTTGCATTCATCATGCAAACGATTGACTAAGTTTAATTCAGTCGCCACTAACCAACGGGTATTCGGCTCGGCTTCACGAACAATTTTTAAAATTGTTTCAGTCGAACCAATATAATCTGCTTTTTCACACACTTCAAAACAAGCTTCTGGATGGGCAATCACATTAGTTTCTGGGTAACGTTCTAAAAATTCATCAATTTGCTCAGGCTGAAACACTTGATGTACTGAACAATATCCGCCCCACAAAATCATTTTGGCTTGTTGGATCTGTTCGACTGTTAAGCCACCTTGCGGTTTCGTAAAATCCCACACCACCATTTCTTCTAAAGGAATACCCATTTGAAAAGCCGTGGTACGCCCTAAATGTTGGTCAGGGAAAAATAGAATCTTCTCGCGTTTCGCAAAGCTCCATTCTAAAATCTTTTGTGCATTAGATGAAGTACAGACTATCCCTTCATGTTGCCCACAAAAGGCTTTTAAATCAGCCGCTGAGTTAATATAAGTCACAGGTGTGACGGTATTTTCTACATCAATAATCGCGGCGAGTTCATCCCAGCAACGTTGTACATTTACCTTATTTGCCATATCCGCCATTGAACAGCCAGCAGCTAAATCAGGCAATATAGCGATTTGTTCAGGGCGTGACAGAATATCCGCGACTTCAGCCATAAAGTGTACACCACAGAAAACAATATACTCGGCTTCTGACTCCGAGGCTTCACGAGAAAGCTTAAGTGAATCACCTGAAATATCGGCATGTTGAAACACTTCATCACGCTGATAATGATGCCCTAATACGATACAGCGTTTACCTAAGCTCGCTTTTGCAGCTTGAATTTTTAGCGCGCATTCCTCATCAGAAAGTAATGCGTAATCTTGGATTGCCAGTGTGGTCATATTAGTTCTCGGGAGGGGGTGTAAATTTACATATTATGTAGGATGGGCAAAGGAGGTACGACGTGCCCATCTTTATATATTGCAT
>WTCM01000270.1 GCA_013138595.1 Methyloprofundus sp.
CTTTGAAGTTTTTCTTCAAGCTCGACAGGCGTTAAGTTAAAGGCTTCAGTTAAACGGTAAACAGCAAGATTTTTAAACCACATAGTTTATGTATTTTTAGGTAAATAAAAAGAAATAAGGCGCATAATTTCTCGTGAGCAGGTTTTAAACCTACATAAGAGAGGGGCGTGCATTATCGCAAATAATCGCTTTAAAATCAGTAAAATTGTTTTTAATTGGGTAAAATATAAGTAAAAGTTATGACAACAATCAACAGTTTTAAGCTACTGGCTAAGCCTCAAGCACAAATCTTAATTTTAGGCAGCATGCCTAGCGTTACTTCCTTAGAGAAACAGCAGTATTATGCGCATCCACGTAATGCATTTTGGCGAATTATGCTCGACCTGTTTAACGATCATAAACCTTTAAGCTATGAGCAAGGCGAAGCGTTGCTTAAGGCTCAAGATATAGCTGTTTGGGATGTGTTAGAGTCTTGCGTACGCCAAGGGAGCTTAGATTCTGCAATACAAAAACAATCGATTAAGGTGAATGATTTTGCGGCTTTATTTAAAGCCTTTCCCCGTTTACATACGATTTTTTTTAATGGAGGCGCAGCAGAAACCTTGTATAAAAAAAATGTGCTGCCCGAATTATCTTTAGCCCAGCAAAGTATAAAGAGAATTAAATTACCCTCTACCAGCCCCGCTTATGCGGCAATGAGCTATGAGGATAAGTTAGCCGCATGGCAGTTGGTGAAAGCTTCACTTGTTTTAAGTTAAAGTTTTATCATTTTATAATCAATATTTTATGCTAAATTTTCTTAGTTGAGAGGTGTGAGCTGCTGGGTTACGTTTGCCGCGCTACGCTTGCAAAGCTAACCCAGCCTACATTGTAAATTTTTGTTTATGCTTAACTTAATAACAGTGCCCCGTAGGCTGGGTAGAGCGTCTTTTTGCGAAACCCAGCATTTGAGCAGGTAGTCGATTAAATACCTTGTACTTGCTGAATCGAATAAAAATAATTCTAGAAGTTTTCTTTCTTTGTTATTTTAAGGTTATGAAAAATATAATTATTTTAATAAATCACTTAGGCAGAGACAAGAATTAAACTATATTTTACCCACTAATATTTCCAGCACAATTCTATTTTTCTTCTAGCAGAGTTCATTGATAATACACCTCAAGCGATGCAAATAAGAGCGAGACATTAAGCCCCTTTTTATTGCATATTGATTGATCCCCCAAAATGAGGAATGCAAACATGAACACTTTACCAGAAGCAGTCAACAAGCAATTTAGTGAACTTTTTGCAAGTTTTTATAATGCCACTGATGATTTGAAAATAGCGGGGGCAGAAGCGAATTTAATCGGTGATTTTTCTCAAGTGGCTGAGATTAATGCCTTGTGTCAAAAATTGCAAAATTTGGATGCAGAGGTTAAAGCAGTATTGAATAGCTTTAGTGCAAACACACCTTCTCGACGCAGCCAAAGCCATCAAAAAAGTGCTGCTCGTACACGTACACCGAGTAGTCGCTTAAAAGTTAAAATTTCTGGTGAAGTCGTTGCAGAAGCCACTATTGCACAAACTTTTTTCAAAACACTGAGTATTTTAGGGTTTGAGCGAGTAGCAAAACTCAATAAAATGGTGAGCAATGCTCCTTTAGTGTCTAAGACACCCACGACAGGCTACCAAACACAAAGGCGTTGTGATAGCTGGTATATTACAACGCATGTCGGTAAACGAACTGCAACAAGAGTGCTTGCTGAAATAGGCAAGCAATTAAATGTGCCCATTCAATTTGAGACTTATTAGTTAACTTGGGTTCGGGGTAAATTCTGATAGAGAAGCCCCGTTATCCCCACCGTTTTTTAGCTTACTCAATACGCATATTGGCAATACAAAACAAAGGACAACACCATGACTGAACAAAATATGACTGCTACTTCTGAGTTATTACAACAAGCGAATGCTGGCAATGCAAAGGCACAATTTGAATTAGCTTTATGCTATGTTGGTGGAAAAGGTATTGAACAAAGCAAAGAATTATCACTTGAATGGACTCTTAAATCAGCAGAGCAAGGGTATTTAGAGGCTCAATTTGCATTAGGTTTATACCATCTTTGGGGGGTAGATACTAGAATACAATTTGACAAGTTTATTATGCAGGGGTTGATATTCACGAGTAGTGCTTTTGATTTATCAATTGGACTAGCCAGATTAGATAAATTTAAAAAAGGTAATCCTAAACTTGCTTTTAAGTGGTTTTCACAAGCAGCAAAACAACATCATGCTGAGTCTTATCATTGCTTAGGCATGTGTTATAAAAATAGCTGGGGAACAGAAAGTAATGCCAAGTTTGAATTTTCAAGCTTTAAAAAATCGGCAGAGCTAGATTTTTCAGATGCATATTACCCGTTAGCATATTGCTACTATCATGCGATTGGTACTGAAAAAAATGATGAACTCGCTTTTTCTTGGGCAACAAAAGCAGTTGACAAGTCTAATTTTCTTATTAATCCTATGGCTTATATACTTTTAGGCGATTTATACGGGAATGGAGAAGGTATTCAACAAAATGCTCAGCAAGCTTTGAAATGCTATGAAAAAGTAGCAGCAAGAGGGGAAGATAACAAGGATATAGCTTATGCTAAAGCAAAAAATCGTTTAGCTTATTGTTATGAAAAAGGTAAAGGAGTTGAACAATCTATTCAACTTGCTAATGAATATTATGCCGAAGCAGATAAGTATGGAACTATTGATGCAAATGCCCAATTTCGTATGGCAAATTATTACCTTAAGGGTCAAAGTGTAGAAAAAGACGTGGAAACTGGTATAGATTGGATGATAAGTTCTATCCATGCAGGAGGTGCAGAGGCAGATCAATTTTTTACGAATGCTCTTCTTGCTATTATTGTCCCTACTGAGTTATTAGGTAAAGGAAAGGATGAGCAATACTATGAGTATATATTCAATTGGTGTATTCAAAATAAAGAGGGACATAACCAACCAGAGGTCTATTTCTTTTTGGGTCTCCAGTATTATGCTGGTCAAGGTGTTGAACAAAATGACAAGCTGGCATTTCAATATTTTAAACAATCTTATGATTCGTATTATAATATTAATAGAGATTGTTATACGGAAGGGGATGCTTTCATGCATTCACTTGTAAATATCTATCTATCTATTTGTTATGCTTTAGGTAAAGGAGTTAAAAGAAAGTCACCAAAAACTGAGGGCGATGAAGAATTAATGACAGATGGAATTTTTTTTACAGAAGGTGTATCAATACTTTACAAGGAAAATTATCATATAAAAACATTTATTATTTTATTGCGTATGAATCTCTTTAAATCCTTTAAAGAATATGACATGGCAATTGCTTATATTAATGAAACTTTTGAAAAGCTTGATGGCGCTGAAAAATCGTTCCAGTCTATTTGTTTAAGTAGTATTGAACAAAATAGAAATTTGGATAAACAAAACCAAGCACTTGAAGAAAAAAATCAAGAGCTGAGTCTGGCAGAAAAAGAACTAGAAGACATGATGTCAATGTTCGCGCATAAGTTTCGCAGTCCTTTAGATGCAATCCTTTATAATACCAATCACGAAAATAACCCTAAATTATATATTGAAGCGGCACAGTCGATGCGTGGCTTGCTGGATATATTTAGCCTTATTTCTACCGATGATAAAATTCTGAAACAAAGAATTATGGCGGATTCAATCGGCGAAAATCACTTAAGCGACTTATTCAGCCATAGCTTAGATATGCTATTACTGCACTTTTTATCGGTATCGGGTGCTGAAAAAATTCGTCAGCATTATATTAGCTATGCCAAAGCACATCAGCTATGTGATGCTGGAGTCAGTCTTAAACTCTGGAATGAAGATTATTTTGAATTGGAGCACTCCTTACAGTCTGAATGGGAGCAAAGTTACGCTAAGAAAATTATAACGACCGATTTTTTCGTTTATCACTCAACCCTGAGTCTGTGTTTTTTGATGATCGTTGTTTTAGTTTTAGCTTGAATACTGAGGATTTAGATAGTCGCGCTAATAAAGTTGCTTTTAGTTTACAGCGCTCTGAAATTAAGACGGCTTTAGCGGTGATTAAAGCTGATCAACTGATAGGCAAAATATCTAGGGCTGTTGCACAGGGCTTACAAGACGCTCAACATAAGAACGCTGTAGATTCCGACTTAGATAATTATAAAAAAGCGATACATAAGGATGTACAGGCGCTAGGGATGCGCGGGTTGCTTCGGCATACTGCTGGGGAAGTTATCTCTAATATTTCCATAAGAGAGTGAAAACATAATAGTTATGTAGGTGCAGATTTATCTGCACTGTGTGGCTAAAGCCGCACCTACGAATAATGCAGCTATACTGTGTGCCGTGTTAAACCTGTACCAGACAAAAGATGCGTTTCGTGTCTCAACACATCCTATCATTCACGCCTTACAAAGCGGCTAAGCCTTAAATTGAAGTTTAAATAGGTATAAAACTTTCATAAATTACATATTTAAGTATAATTTTATCAAACTATATATTGCTACTGTTTTTGACTAATATTTTAAGGTGGCACATTATTTGCTTTATATTTTATAGTCTATATACTTTAATAATACAAGGAATCTTAATGACCGCTAATCGGTTAAATTTATTTGCTTTTAAGCAACCCGAAATTAGAACATTACACCTAACTTGGTTTGCTTTTTTTCTCAGTTTTATGGTGTGGTTTGCGCATGCGCCTTTAATGGTGGTGATTCGTGATGCCATGCACCTTAGCGATCAGGAAGTTAAAGTCTTATTAATCTTGAATATTTCCTTAACGATTCCTGCACGTATTGTGGTGGGAATGTTGGTTGATAAATATGGTCCTAGACAGTTATTTTCGTCCATTCTAGTTTTAGGTGGGCTTATTAGTATCGGCTTTGCATTGACGCAAACTTACCAACAATTAGCCATCGTGAGATTTTTATCGGGCTTTGTTGGTGCGGGTTTTGTAGTCGGTATTCGTATGATTTCCGAATGGTTTCCAGCGCGCCAAACAGGGATTGCACAAGGTATCTACGGAGGTTGGGGGAACTTTGGTTCAGCAGGTGCCGCGATTATATTGCCTTCGGTTGCTATCTATTTTGGTGCAGAAAATGGCTGGCGCTATGCGATTGGTATCACAGGTGTGGTTGCAATGATTTACGGCGTTATTTATTACTTTAGTGTCTCTAATACCCCAAAAGGTTCGACTTATTTTAAACCGAAAAAAATGGGTGCGATGGAAGTCACCAGTAAAGGTGATTTGCTACTGTATATTATTATGAATATTCCCATCTACGTCGCTTTGGCTGTTTTAACGTGGAAACTTTCAGCAAATATGCACTGGATAGAGGATATTTTTGCCTATGCCATTTATGCGACTTTAATCTTGTTATATCTTTACCAAGTATGGAAAATTATTCAAGTCAATAAAAGCATTTTTCAAACGGAAGTACCCGAAATACAACGCTATGCGTTTAAGCAAGTGGCTATTTTAGATTTAGCCTATATGCTGACGTTTGGAGCCGAGCTTGCCGTGGTGTCTATGTTACCCCTGTATTATGTCGATACTTTTCATGTAGAGCCTATTTTAGCGGGAATTTTAGCGGGGATTTATCCTGTGATTAATTTATTTGCACGCCCAGCGGGCGGGTGGTTAAGTGATAAAATTGGGCGTAAACTGACTTTGGGGATTGTATCCAGCGGTGCGGCGGTTAGTTTTTTTCTACTCAGTACAGTTACGACGGAGTGGGCCTTATGGTTAGTGGTTGCGACAACGATTTTAGCAGGGATCTTTTCTAAAGCAGGTTCAGGTGCTGTGTATGCGATGGTACCTCTTATTCAACGCCGTATGACAGGGCAGTTTGCAGGGATGGTCGGTGCGTTTGGTAATGTCGGTGGTTTAGCTTTTTTAACGGTATTCTCTTTTGTACCCACTGATTTATTCTTTTTAACCATTGCTGGCACAGCAGTATTTGTCTTTTTAATGGTGATCATTTTTCTTAATGAGCCATCAGGGCATATGGTTGAAGTCTTAGAAGATGGTACAGTGGAAATGATCGACCTTAAATAGCAAGCCTGTTTTGAAAAGTATTTCAAATAAGGAGTCCAAAACAAGTTTTGGGCGTATTTTCATTCAGTGAATTATCTGTAAGTTATTGATGGTTGAATTTTATGGGTTTTTCCAAGCGATGAAACTAGATAAAAATCTGACTACCATTTTAACATGGGACATATTAAGGTAAGGTGCAATAGACAGCGGCTCATAGTTCCTCACGCTCCAGCGTGGGAATTCAGCCAAGAACGCTCTAGCGTTCCGTGACGCTGGAGCGTCACAAGAGGCATTCCCACGCCCAGAGCGTGAGGAACGATAAAAATGGGTGAGAGCGAATGTTTTCTAACTCACTGAAATGACTAGGTGTCCTGTCTTAAAATGGTAGCCAAAAATCTGCCCAAAACGCGTTTTGGGCTCCAGTTTGGTAATACTTTCACAGCCTCTAACGCTTGTGTTCACGCTAGCCTGAGTAGTCTGTAGGAATGACGAGGTTTTATATTATGTCGTGTTAGTGGATAATAAGAAGTTACGAATTTAGAGTTCAAAGCGTTATTTTTTTAAATTTATGATGTTATTAGCCTGCTTATTTATTATCCCCTTCATTCTTGCGCTTATCTCTCCCTTTGCTTTTCGGAAGCTAGGCAGTCATTGGCCTAAATTAGTGTCCGTTTTGGTGCTAGTTTTGGTAGGTATTATTCTGGTTTTATTACAGCAAGCCGCCACGGGTGATCCGCAAGTTCTGCATATACAGTGGATTCCTCGATTAGGGCTTGATATTACATTGCGTGCCGATTCTTTTGGGCTTTTTATTGCCTTGATTATTACCGCGATGGGAGCCGCTGTTTTTTCCTATAGTTCAGGCTATTTAGGCGACGATCCACGTACGGGTAGTATTATGGCTTGGCTTTTGCTGTTTATGATGTCTATGCTGGGCATCGTATTGGCTGATAACATTATATTGCTATTTGTTAGCTGGGAATTAACCTCTATTTCCAGCTATATTCTGATTGGTACTAATCACCAAGACCCTGCGGCAAGAGCAGGGGCAAAAACTGCATTGCTAGTGACCGCAGTAGGTGGTTTGGCTTTATTAGGGGCTGTGGTGTTAATCGGTATTGCCACAGGTCATTGGAATTTATCTGAATTAACGGCATTGCATGAGCACCCTTGGAGCACAGCAATTTTCGTGCTTATCTGTTTGGCTGCTTTTACTAAAAGTGCTCAATGGCCTTTTTGTTTTTGGTTGCCAGGTGCAATGGCTGCACCCACGCCTATTAGTGCTTATTTGCATTCAGCCACCATGGTCAAAGCGGGTGTTTTTTTACTCGCACGTATGCACCCGATTCTGTCTGAACATGCCGCTTGGACACCTACCTTAGTCTTTGTTTCTGCAGCAACCATGCTGGTGGTTATCTTTTCCGTGCCTAAAATGACCGACTTAAAAGCTTTGCTCGCCTATTCGACATTGGGTGCATTAGCTCTCTTGGTGTGTATGCTGGGTATTGGAACAGAGTATGCGCTGAATGCGATGATGGTGTTTATGCTTGCTCACGCTTGTTATAAAGGGCCGCTTTTTTTAGTGGCAGGGTCGATTGATCATGCCGTTCATAGTCGTGATATTAATAGCTTGGGCGGACTAGCAAAAAAGATGCCTTATACCACAATGACTGCCGTGATGGCTGGGATTTCAATGATTGGAATCCCTCCTGCATTGGGTTTTGTCGCTAAAGAAATGTTATTTGAATCTAGCTTGTCTTATGCGCCGTGGCTATTAGGGCTGATAAGCCTATTAGTGGTCGCTTTTGTAGTGGTAGCGAGTTGTGTGGTTTTAATTCCAGCCTTTGGTAAAAATACACAACTCCAGCAAGAAGCACATGAAGCGCCTTGGAGCATGTTACTGCCGATGCTGTTAATCAGTAGTTTGGGGCTATTATTGGGCATTTTTTTAGCCCCTGTGCAAGAGTATTTGCTTGCGCCAGCAGTGGCTTCATTAGCGGTTGAGCCACAAAGTTTAGCTTTATGGCATGGCTTTACACTTTATTTTGCGCTCAGTGTTGGGGTTATATTGCTGGGTCTTATTGCTTATATTCAACGCCAACGCCTTAGTAAATGGTGTCCTAGTTTGCCTAGTGGTCATAATATACATGAGGCCATTTGGAATGGCTTGATAGGATTTGCTAGATTGCTCACACGCACCGTGCAGAATGGTTCCTTAACCTCCTATCTGGGGACGATCATTGTGGTGAGTTGTGTCTTAATCCTGTATTCATGGATTAATATGGATACCCCTATGGTACCTGCCATTGTGCACAGGCTTAGTTTTGCTGAGTTGTCAGCAGGGGTTTTAATTATGTGCAGTAGCTTGGCGACGGTTTTTGCTAAAAAGCGCTTACCCGCCATTGCAGGGTTGGGTTCAGTGGGCATGGGCATGACCCTTTTCTTTATTGTTTCTCACGCGCCTGACCTTGCCTTAACGCAATTTCTGGTAGAAATTCTTTCTATCGTGTTATTAGTCGTCGCTTTTCGACATTTACCAGATTTTAGGAGTCAACCGCTTAAAATTCAAACAGGTCGTTTGCTTATTTCTGTCTTAACAGGAACAACGATGATGGCCTTAACGCTAGTCGCTCTTAGTGCCGATTATAGTCAACGCGTCAGTGATTGGTATGGCTTAAATTCGCTTAAAGAGGGCAAGGGCTATAATGTGGTGAATGTGATTCTGGTTGATTTTAGAGCCTTGGATACCTTGGGTGAAATCACGGTATTAGGCATTGCGGCGTTAGGCGTAGGGGTGTTGATGGGCTCTTTAAAACAAATTAAAAAGGTGTAAGGTGAAATATTCTCCTATTTTAGATACCACTTTGCGCTGGTTACTGGTGCTGCTAGGCATTGTGTCATTTTTTTTATTGTTGCGTGGGCATGATGAAACGGGCGGGGGCTTTTCGGGCGGCTTAGTAGCGGCGACTGCGGTTATTATTATGACTATTACTTATGGTGCAGAGACAGGGCGTAAACTGCTACATTTTCAACCTCTATCCTATATTAGCATTGGGTTAATCATCGCGGTTTTAGCAGGTGTATTTAATATGCAGGTCGCTTTTATGCGCTCGGTATGGGTGGAAGTGCCACTAGGGTTTACCACGCTTAAACTAGGTACTCCTTTATTATTTGATATGGGCGTTTATATATTGGTATTAGGCGTAGTTAGTTCATTTGTTCTGGAGCTTGAGTCCGCGCTTAAGCACTCAGAAGCAGAAGAAAAAGGGGAGGGCTAATGGAAATCGTTATGAGTTTTGTGATTGGTGTGTGTTATGCATCGGCTATTTTTTTGTTATTACAAAAACGACTATTACAAATTATTATCGGTATTTCTCTCTTAGGGCATGCTACAAACTTGCTTATTTTTGTGACTTCTGGGCTGCATGGAACGACACTTCCAATTATAGCGAAGGGTGCGGAAATACTTCCTGCCACGGCTGTTGATCCCTTACCACAAGCATTGGTTTTAACCGCTATTGTGATTGGTTTGGCACTGTTTGGTTTTTCTTTAGCTCTTGCTTATCGCTGTGTCGCCGTTTTAGGGCATGATGATATTGATCGGATTACGCATACGGATAGTTTGGATGATACTATCGCGCTTTCTAAAAATAATATTTCGTGAATAATATACTGATTCTGCCCATTTTAGTGCCTTTGCTATCTGCCGCTTTGACTATTCTGGTGCGTGATAACCTGCCGCTGCAACGTAGAATTTCACTTATTGGCATGTTAATACTTTTTATCACTAGCTTTTTTCTTGCTGCACAGGTACTTGAGCACGATTATCTCGTTAGCTATATAGGAGGCTGGCAAGCACCTTATGGGATTGCGCTGGTTGCTGATTTATTAGCAGCAATAATGATCTTATTTGCAGGCTTGATCGGTTTTTCAGTGGTTCTTTATTCTCTGCTGAGCTGTTGGCATGAAGAGTTTTCAGCGGCGTTTCATCCTTTGATTCATTTTCTTTTAATGGGGGTGTGTGGTGCTTTTTTAACAGGCGATATTTTCAATCTATATGTATGTTTTGAAATTATATTGATGGCAAGTTTTGCTTTATTGACCTTAGAGGGGCGAGCAGAGCAAACAGAAGGCGCGGTTAAATATGTGGTTTTAAACTTACTGTCATCAGCCATTTTTTTAGCAGGTTTAGGGCTGCTCTATGCCAAAACAGGCACCTTGAATATGGCGGATATTTCACTGATTGCACAACAAGCGACTGTGAATGACAATGCAGGGCCTATACGCTTGGCTGGCTTGCTTTTCTTTATCAGCTTTTCGGTTAAATCTGCTATGTTTCCATTTTTTTTCTGGCTCCCAGCCAGTTATCATACGCCTTCTGTCCCCGTGTCTGCACTGTTTGCAGGCTTATTGACCAAGGTCGGTGTTTATGCCTTGATTCGTCTATATACATTGATGATGCCAGGCGATATTTTAAACAATGATTTACTGCTGACTATGGGCGTTGCCACCATGCTGATTGGGGTCTTTGGCGCGGCGAGTCAAATGCATATTCGACGCATTTTATCGTTCCATATCATTAGTCAAATAGGCTACATAGCCGTAGGGATTGCAATTAACACAGCCTTATCATTGGCTGCCGCAATCTTTTTTATCATTCATAATATGATCGCCAAGAGCAACTTGTTTTTAGTCGGCGGTATCGCCTCGCAAGCGGTGGGTTCCGAAAATTTATATAAAACAGGGGGCATGTGGAAAGCTTGGCCTCAGCTAGGGCTTATCTATTTGATTTCAGCTTTTGCTTTAGCAGGGTTTCCGCCTTTAAGTGGTTTTATTGCTAAATTTTCAATTGTCTGGGCCATTGCAGAAGCGCAGTTGTGGTGGGTGATGGCGGCGGCAATCTTTACGGGCTTATTAACACTTTATTCAATGGTCAAAATTTGGGCTGAATTATTCTGGAAAGACCATCCAAACCCTGAATGGACATTCACTGACAGTCGCGACAATAGACGCTTAATACCTGTCAGTTTTTTAGCCCTATTTGCTATTTTATTAGGTGTAGGCGGTGGGCCATTATTTGAACTATGCTTACGTGCAGGTGAGCAACTCACAGACCCTACACATTATATTCAAGCGGTATTAGGAGAGGCACGATGACGGCTTTTGGATCAGTTTGGTTGATTGCCATTGCTTGGTGTTTTTTGCAAGGCTCGGTGAGTTTAGCAAACCTCTTTCTGGGAGGCATTCTAGGCATGATGGTATTAACATTCAGCCTAGCCTTCAATGGAATGAGGTCTAGTTTTATACAACTTAAGGCGATGTTGCAGTTAGTTTTTTTTGTTTTAATAGAATTAGTCTCGTCAAGTTTCAGAATTACTTGGGATATTTTGACTCCGACTGATTATGCTAGACCACGGATTGTACGTGTTCCTGTCGATGATTTAAATGAAATAGCCATCACCGTGCTGGCAAATGCTATTTCACTAACCCCTGGTAGCCTAGCACTGGAAGTCAGCGATGATTGTCAAAACCTTTATGTACACGTGATGTATGCAGAGGACAGAGACACAACGGTCGCCAGTATGTATTTTGACTTAGGTAATAAAGTGCGCGCTGCGTGTGGAATAGAGGAAATAGCCCCATGAATAGTGTCTTTTTTATCGTTGAATTTATGCTTGCCGTTGCGATTGCCATTACTTTTATTCGTTTGGTCTTAGGACCCACCATGGTCAATCGAGTCGTGGCACTTGATTTAATGGGGGTGCTACTGGTAGGTATGCTAGCGTCAGAAGCCGTGAGAACAGGTGAACATGCGTTACTCGATGTCGCGGTAGTGATTGGTATCACCGCCTTTATTGGCACAGCCGCTTTTGCGGTATTGATTGATAGGGAGAATATAGATGAATAATATATTGATCGCATTTTGTTTACTGAGTGGTGCTTTTTTTATGCTAGTCGCAGCGATAGGCATCCTTAAACTTCCTGATCTTTACCAACGTCTACATGCCTCATCAAAAGCAGCCACCCTAGGCGTGGCAATGCTTTTGCTAGGCGCTGCTTTACACAGTGGTGATATAGGGGTAGTGTCTCGCTGTATTATGGCGATTGTGTTTTTTGTACTGACAGCACCCGTAGGCGCGCACTTGATTACCCGTACTGCTTATAGACAGAATGAACCTTTAGCTAAAGGGACTTTGTCGGATGAGTGGGCTGAGGATCGGGAGAAGCTTGATTAAGAGTATTTTGTTTAGGGAATTCATAAAAACGCTTATACCCAAATATTATGATTTAGCTAGAGTCTCTTTATTTTTTAATTTCAATGACTTGTGTAGGGTAGGTAGAGCGCCTTTTTGCGAAACCCATCACTTTAATGGAGTGGATAGTTTTAACTATTATTGATACAGCAATAGCTATTGAAAAATTTAATTTTACCAAAATTATGGATTTCTAGCTGGACGGGGTTTAGAAGGGTATTAATCTAAACCTTTTTCAATCCCTGCAAGAGGTAAAATTTCAAGTATGCATAATTTCTCCTGTTTAACTGATGTTACGCACCCCAATAATATTTCGATTAAAATACTAGGCTATGAACACGCCTGATATTTTTGATTTATACATGGACTACTTGATCACTTCATTTAGTTATACCACAGCGACTGGCTTGTCAGGCTTAGTTGATAATGAGATCAGTCACGATCAAGTCACTCGTTTTATTTCTCAACAAGATCTCACCTCAAAAGAGCTTTGGAAGGTGATTAAAAAAAACAGTGAGAGAAATTGAAACGGGTGAGGGTGTTTTAATTTTTGATGACACGATTCAAGAAAAGCCACATAGCAAAGAAAACAACCTTATTTGTTGGCATTATGATCATTGTGTTAATCGTTCAGTAAAAGGCATTAACTTGCTGAATTGTGTGTATTATTCAAAGGAAGTCAGCTTACCTGTTGCCTTTGAATTAGTGAAAAATCTTACTCAATTTTGTGATATAAAAACTCAGCGTGAAAAAATAAAAATCGTATTTTTTTAACTGAGCCAGACCATAATAAGAAATAAGATTCCTCATATCGAAAATATGCTCAAGGTAATTGCTCTGTCTGCATACCATAAAGATAGGCGCGTCCTTTTTCCGAACGTTGCCATGTTGCTTGTATAGCCTTATTATATGCTAACAATCCCAGAGGGTTTCCCGCTAGAAACTCACGACAGGCATGTGCTCCCATCATTGCGCTCGATAATGCATTGACCAACCCTTGTGAAGTGATAGGATCAAATGCTGTTGCTGCATCACCAATAGCTAACCACGCATCACCTACAACACTATCAAGTATAGAGCTTGAGGCATCAACCCTTTTCAAACTGCTTTGGTCATGTTTTAAACGCGACAACAACGTATCTTCATACTCAGGAAAGAGGCTTAATAGCGTTTCGTTAAAGTAGTCTTTTTTAGTCAATCTCTTTGATGTGGAAACTGCTACCAAGTTTAATTCACCAAGACCATTCATCAAACTATACCCCCAACCACTGCTGCTGGTTTTTATGCTCAAACGCCCAGATCTCATTTCAATATCTGATGACCTCGGTATACTAACTCCACCAGCCACCATTGAAGCTCCAATAAGTTTTTTTGCTCCTAAATTTCTAGACAACACTGATGCTCGTCCAGAAGCGTCGATAACAAAAGGCGCTTGAATAGATTTATTATTTGTATTTAACTCCCATACTCCATCAACAAATACAATATCTTGTATAAAGCTATCGTTTAAAAATGTAACGCCATTATAAGTTGCAATATTTTTCAATTGTTGGTCAAAGAAAATACGTTCAACAACCCAGGCAGAACCTCCTGGAGATGCGAAATAATCATCATAGTAAGTTTCGTTTTGATACCAGTTAGAAGTTACGCCACTACACGGCGTAGCAACCCGTGGGTCAGATTTAAATAATGACTGTAGCTCCAATGCATCTAAAAGAGGCAGAGATGAAGGGGGGAGTACCTCATGAAATTTATAAGTTTTCTTTTTTTCAGAATCTATAACTATGACGTTAAATCCCCATAAAGAGAGTAAACGAGCAGTAGTGCAACCCGCAGGACCAGCACCTACTATGGCTACATCACAAAGCACTGCAGAGGCTGGTAAATGCATTAAACCTCACCACGTTTATAGGTTCTTAATGGTGGTGTAAACTCTTCCTCAGGTTGTTGAGGAGACATACCACTCGTTAAGGCTGAAGGTTGATCTATATTTTCTACTGTCGCAATCAATTTCTCTTTAGCATTAGTGCCTGTATATTCCTTAGCTCGACCAGCTTCTATAAAAACTGTGCTGGGTAACCCCAAAGATTGTTCTTCAACAGTGGTTAATTCAGGAGCAAGAACACCAAGCTTCCACCACTCGTTTACCATATTGTTAATTCGTTCAGAATAGTCACGACCATTAATATCTCGCAACCAATCTTCACGATTACTGAAATGTTTATAACGTTGCAAGACCGGTGACTTAGTATCTCTAACACGTTCCCAGGCTTCCTTGCTCAAAACCTGATTAGGCACGCGCGCGCCCCAGAAGCTTGGGAAAGACAAATACAGACTAGGGGCATATCTTGCATCAGAATTACACGAAGCTTCGTCTGTTTGCCAGGGAACACCAAGCCACCGACTTAAAGAACCAGGTGCCACACCATCTAACGGTCCATTTTCAGATGAGCAAACCTCCGATGTAAGTTGCATGCCAAAGTCTTGTTCTGCCACCTCGCCTGTTTCAGGCAGAATTTTCAAGCGATAGGCTGATTCCCATAGCAAAGGTGACCGCATAACCCAGGTTAACTCAATTCCTGGGTGGAAAGGTCCCCCTATACATTCATGTAAACCTGCTCGATTTAGATGATTTAACTGTTGTTTTTCGTCCAAGTCATTAAAATCCGGTAGGCTGGGTTCAGCACCAGGCCAGTCATCATCGAATTTCCCTTCTGCCCATAGCTTTAACTGTGCATACATAGTCTCGGTGACTTCCAAGCCTTCAAGTATAGACTCGTTCTCCACCTCACCAAATGCATCACCATAAAATGGTGGTATTGCCTGTGGCATTGCTATCCCCTCACGCTTTGCTGGTCGGAATAATTCAAATACTCTTCTACGCCATGCAGTGTTTTCTGCAAATTTATTATTTAACTTGGAAGTCACTTGGGGATTTCTACCATCAATGGTTGAACCGGTCCCATTCAACATATAAATTCCATGATTCGTCCACGACATATCTGACATACGTGCAAAAATAGGCCAAATGTCCGTTGTAAAGCTGACTGAACTTGGAAAATCTAACAATTTTTGTTTAGAAAACAAATCACGAACGACATCATCCATGGTAATGACGGAATATAAACCCTGTCCATAATTGGGTGGGGCGACGACAATATAACCTGGCTTTGCTTCTAAGGTACAACCACTGATACTTACCGTGGCTCGAATCGTGCCATCACAAACATCATCATGCCACAAATCATTATTAGCAAATGTTAGAGGCCTTAAGCCTGGGCGCGAAGCCGCCGACTTTCCTTGCCCTGGAATAAAGATTAATCGTCCATGTTCATCCGTTCTAACTTCCCCCAGCGGTACAAAACGATTAAAGAACTGGCCATCATCAAAGCTGTATCCTGAACCTTGAACCTTAGTGCCTGAAATAGTCTTCGCTGATGGAGTAATATCGAGATATTGACGCTGGTTCGATGGTACTCGATTACGATTGCGCTTTAATGACACCTTTGACAAATCATTAGGCAAATCCATCGCCTGATTAAATTCATACCAACCCGCTTTCAAATTCGCTATCTGAACACGCCATTCAATATTGATATCACCACCATGTTTTAACTCAATGATATCGCCATTTGTTAACGTGGCATACACACGAAAACGAACAGCTTGTCGTTTAAGATCTCCATGCTTATTACGGTACTGTTCATGATCTTCAGCGACTTTACCTATAACTTCAGAAGCCAAGAAAAAACCATCATTATCACTTATATCAGCATTACCAACTCTTGCGATGCCAATTGGAGGGTAAATAGCAATAAATTGTATTTCATCTGATAAATTCATTTTCTGTTTCCTATGTTAAGTCATTTCTAATTGTCAATAGTTAAAAATTCTACGATCTTTATTCAAAAGATAAATGTGATTCAGCAATAACCTCATCATCAAAACCAGTCGTTTTAATCACCTTTATATCAACAGTGGTCTCATTAGGAAACTGATTTCGATCAATTTTCACTTTGGGAAGATTAAGGCCCACAGCAATAACATGCCAATGTTTAAATTCGGCGGTTTTCACCTGAATAGTGTATGTCACACCCTTTTGCTCAATGATATTTTCTAAACCTGTTAAAGAACGCTTTGTCACAGATACCAGTGCAGGAGAAAACCCAAGCCTACCTACATGAGAACTGGAGATGTCAGGTGATTGCCGCTGATAACTTGCAAGCACTTTACCATCAAACACAAGCTTAATAACTTCCATACCATCCATATAAGGAATATCCAGCTGGATCAAACCTTCCTCATAAGATCCAGACTCATTACAGGCTGAGTAGCGTACAAGCGCTTGTTGCTGAAACAGTAAATTTTGTGCTCCATCTTCAACGGTAATACTTATGTCTGGATCTTCACTAGTACTTTCAATACGCGTTGCCAATGAGGCTGGATTTACATAAAGGATTTCACCTGTATTTTCTTTTTTATTCACTATTGCAACTACATTGATATAGCTTCCTGATTCGATTTCAACATTCATAGTAATTTCTCCAATCAATGATAGTTAATTAAACAATTCATCTTCTTGGCGTAAGCGCTCAAGAATTGCTTGATAGGTATAGGCTGAAAGCCATTGTTTTTCTTTATAAGTCATCACGTCATGATGTAATTGACGTGGTAGTATTTTCATCGGTAAATTTAAATTGTTATCACCAATATCAAAACCAACATGTTCTAAAGCATCGCTAGAAAGATTACCTTCAGGATATGGGAAGTTTGCATCACTTGCATCTTGCCCTCGCTCCGTCACGGGATCATAAGGAGGAAAACCTGGGTGATACCGACCATAGGTATGACAGAGTTCATGAGCGCCATACCAATCTGCATAAGATACATCCGTATCTCCACCAAAGCCTCCATTGGGTTCACCCACTGGTCCACACGCGACAATATCAGGGCTTGGAATACCAGGAATATCTGCGGCTTTTCCACGTAAAAAGTAACGACCATTAGCGTCAGAAACAATGCCATAATAGTGTGTGCGCGGATCAACCCCAGCACTAATTTCACGGCTTCTCATAGCTGCTAAATGTGCATGCACGCGGCTCGCAGTTATGTCATCAAAGGGGGCTTGAAAATTACCATCAACCACAATCTGTGACCAATCAATATTATTGGTAGGAAAACTTCGTAACAAATAGGATTTAAAAAAAGCAAAATGCACAGCATCGGGAGTAAAGCTCTGATTGCCATCTGTATAACGAAAACCTATAACACGGATACGTAGGGGTGGTGCTTTCTCGACAGTCAAGCGCAACTGTGTGTTGCCATTTATTGCAACCTCACCCTCACCTACAATACGTAACCGATCAAGTGCAATAACTAACAGCCCTTCCTGCAAAGCTTCAGGAGGCAATATAAAGTTTAAAGCTGCAGACAATTCATCTCGTTGACTTTCCAGATCTTTTGGTGTTGTACTATCAATATTGACAATGTTTATAGGAACAACAAAATGCTCACCAGCATCACTGTACCAACGAATTTCTCCCGTTACGTTTATTGATGTCATGATAGTACGCTGGTCAATATAGACTCTAACCAGCGCTGGCTTTCCCTCGACTATTGATACATCGTGATTCATAGACTGAATGGACTGAGTCAACTCTATACCTAATATACTCAATTCGGTAATTCCCGATGCTTGTAATAAGTTTTCATTGGGTTCTTCAAAAATATTATGGGACATATATCGCTCCTTTATTTATTAGATAGGTATATCTTTGGCTCTTCTACAACCTTACGTATAAATAATGAGCATAATAGTCATTTAATCGATTGATATTAAATGTCTTTTTTAAATATAAAAAGAAAATGCATTATGCTCTTTCTACATCAGCCTTATGTTTATGTGACTTAGGCATGCCGCCACTGAGGCTGTGAAAGTATTATGTGTAGGTGGGGGGGGTGAAGGGTGAACCCTAACAACTATAGCTAGATAAGCTTTTGATTGTTAGGGTTCGCAAGCTCACTCTAACCTACAAAATCTATATTTTTAAAAAGGTGACTGAATATTTTCACAGCCTCCACCGCGTGCTTCATGATAAATTTTGGGACTCCATGTCACAAAAACCGATTCACCACGCGGCAAATCATTTGGTACGCCCAGCATGGGCGTAAACTAATGGGGTGAAAGCCCCCTGTAGGAGAACCTACTTCACCTAACGTTTTAGGTGATTATAACTACTAGCCGATGGCACAGCAACTCCGCGAGGATTTGTGAGAAGGAAGCCCGAGTGCAAAGCTACGAGTCTATATACAAGAATGTCATATAAGGCTGAGTCTCAGGGGTAAGTTAACCAATGATAACTAAATCCACAGGTTCGCGAGATACAGTAAATGGCAAGGCAGTGTAGTGACAGTTTACGTTCTTATCTAGCAAAAATATGGGGGTCTACTATAGATTTATGATTTTTTCTCGTTCCTGCGCTTAGTACCCTCTGTTGTTTACTTATTCGGCAGTCGCACCGATAATAGCAGTCATGAAAAATTACACATTCAACGCTTAAAAACAACATTATGCATTATCATGGTATCAGCAAAAAAATTGTTAACCGCCCACTCTTAGGAAGAGATGCGGGAGTATCGGAAACTAACCCTGTTATTAAACGGATTTACCTCGCCCGTGGCATTAAATCAGATGCTGATTTACAACGTGGTTTAGCTCAACTACCTTCACCTTGGTTACTCACAGGGATGGAAGAAATGGTGGTGTATTTAATTAAGGCGATTGAAGAGCAAAAGAAAATTGTGATTGTCGCTGATTTTGATGCAGATGGTGCGACTAGCTGTACTGTAGGTATCAAGGGTTTACAGTTATTAGGGGCGCAACATGTGGATTTTATTGTGCCTAATCGTTTTGAATATGGCTATGGATTGACTCCTGAAATTGTTGAGTTGGTGATCGAAAAACAAGCCGATGTTTTAGTCACTGTAGATAATGGTATTTCGAGTTTGGCGGGTGTTACAGCCGCTAAGCAAGCAGGTATGCAAGTCCTCGTCACTGATCATCATTTACCAGGAGAGCAGCTCCCTGATGCGGATGCTATCGTTAACCCAAACTTAGTCGATGATGAATTCCCCAGTCGTGCGCTTGCTGGTGTCGGGGTGATGTTTTATATCCTCATGGCCATGCGCACACGTATGCGTGAACAAGGCTGGTTTTTAACTCGCAAGATTGCTGAACCCAATTTAGCACAACTCTTAGATTTAGTGGCTTTAGGCACAGTTGCTGATGTGGTCGCCTTAGATCAAGTGAATCGTATTTTAGTGCATCAAGGTTTGTTGCGTATGCGTTCTGGCAAAGGGCATGTGGGCATTAAAGCCTTGGTTGAAGTGGCAGGCAAAAACTTAGCCAGTATCGGCTCCTCTGATTTAGGTTTTGCTATTGGTCCTCGACTGAATGCGGCAGGGCGTATGGATGATATGAGCATCGGAATTCAGTGCTTATTAGCTGATGACCCAATGCTTGCCAAGCAATTAGCAATGCAAATGGATGAGCTGAATACTGATAGGCGTGAAGTCGAAGGGCAGATGAAGCAAGATGCCATGAGTTTATTAAAGGAAATGAAAGCCTTTGATGAACAACATTTAGGTGCAGGCGTATGTATTTATAATGCAGACTGGCATCAAGGTGTGATTGGTATTTTAGCATCGCGTATTAAAGATAGATTAAACCGCCCTGTGATTGCTTTTGCTAACTCAGGAGAAGGTGAAATAAAAGGTTCGGCACGCTCTATTCCAGGAGTACATATTCGTGATGTTCTTAGTGATATAGCCGCTGCACAGCCTAAGATTTTACAAAAATTTGGCGGACATGCGATGGCGGCAGGGCTAAGTTTGCAGTTACATGATTACCCTGCTTTTATGTTGGCCTTTGATAAAGCGGTGCAGCAGCGTCTTAACAAGGTCGATTTAGATCAAAAAGTGTATAGTGATGGCGAATTAAGTGAGGCTGAAATAACAATTGGTTTTTGTGAACTTTTAAAAAGTGCAGGGCCGTGGGGGCAGGAGTTTCCAGAGCCTTTATTTCATGGAATATTTGATGTAGTGCAGTCGCGTATTGTGGGGCAGCAACATTTAAAATTGGTGATACGTCAGCCGAATCGTGACGTGTTGATTGATGCGATTGCTTTTTTTGTGGAACGCCCTGAATATTGGCTAGGTATTCGGCAGATAAAAATTGCTTATAAATTAGATATTAATGAATACAACGGGCAGCGGGCTATTCAATTTATTATTGATTATTTAGAAAAATTGGCTTAGTTTACGGGTAGTACCCCTATCAGGGGTGTTATCCGTTTTTTTGTACGCCTTTAAGTATTTCCTTAAAGATACCATCCCTCGTAGACATAGGTATCTACACAAATATTTACTAGCGGATAAAAAAATAATATTATTTTCAATGCTTTACGTAGGATGGGTAGAGCGTCTTTTTGCGAACCCCATCATTAATATGCACAAAATGATGGGTTTCACTGCGTGCCTAAAAAGACATGCCGTCCGTTCTACCCATCCTACGGGGCATTAAGCTATTTTATAGCTGAAAAAGATGTGTAGATACCTATGCCTCGTAGGGATGGTGTCTTATTTTGAGTCATCTTGGTGTTGGTCCATAATGATCTGAATCTTAGGTAGAACCTGTTTTATTAAGGGTACTAATTTGGGGTCAAAGTGCTTTCCTGATTCGCTTTCAATAAAGGCAAGCACTTTTTCAATCGCCCAAGGTTCTTTATAAGGGCGCTTAGATAATAGGGCATCAAACACATCCGCGAGTGCGCAGATACGCCCCCCAATGGATATTTCTTCACCCATCAAGCCATTAGGGTAGCCACTGCCATCCCATTTTTCATGGTGATGTAAGGCAATTTCTCGTGCTGTAATCATTAGCTGTGAATCATCACCTGATAGAATTTCACCGCCAATTCTGACATGCCCTTGCATGACCTTCCATTCCTCGGCATTTAGCTTTTCTGCTTTTAATAAAATATGATCAGGAATGCCAATTTTGCCTATATCATGCATCGGTGCAGCATTTAAAATAAGTTCGGCTTGCGTTTCTGACAATCCATAAGCTAAGGCAAGGTGATAGGCATATTGACTCATTCTAAGAATATGATTACCTGTCTCATTATCACGGTATTCTGCGGCTAGCCCTAGTTTTTGGATGACTTGTTGGCGGGTATAATAAAGCTCTTGGGTTCTTTGTGTTACTTTATGATCTAACGTTAGGTTTTGTTGCTTCAGGAGCTGATGCATTAAGCGTGTTTCGATTAAATTGTAAACGCGATTAAGAGCCTCTAGTGGGTCAAAAGGCTTAGTGAGAAAATCTTTTGCTCCCGACTCTAAGGCTCTGAGGCGAGTTTCCCTATCTGTTTGTGCGGTTAAGACTAATATAGGCACATAGTCATTATTGAAACGCTTTTTTAACATTTCCATAACTGCAAAACCATCCATTTCGGGCATACGAATATCTAATAGAAAAAGATCAAATTCAGTGTCTGCGCATAAAGCTTCTACCTTTTTAGGCTCGGTGGTTGAGTGAATATTAATATAGCCTTTACGTTGCAGTATTTTTTCTAATAATTTAATATTAATCGGCTCATCATCAATAATTAATAGCTTAGCTTGATAAACCGCCTTATTAATATCCACTTATTCACTCCTTATTCATTAACTTTCTAAAGGTAATTCAATCCAAAACGTACTACCGACCCCTAGTGTACTACTAAAACCAATTTCTCCCTGCATCATCTCAACTAAGTTTTTAGTCACCACCAGCCCTATCCCTGTTCCTTCTATACCTGAGTGCTCCTGCCCTAGGCGGTTAAAGGCGGAAAATACTTTTTTCTGATTCTCTTCGGATATACCCAGCCCTTTGTCTGTAATACTGATTTTTATACGCTGCTCACTGACTTGTTGCCAAGTAAGACAAACACAGCCTTCAGGCTTATTATACTTAATTGCATTACTCATTAAATTAATAATAATTTGTTTCAGTGCGGTGTCATCGGCTTTAATAGAATAACTCTTATCAGGCAAAACATGAATTTGGATATTAGTTTTATCAGCAAGCGTGTTAATTAAAGGTAAAACCTCATCAACGACCTTCTGTATATCAATAGTTTCAATATTAAGTTGTACTTGTCTCGCTTCAATAGCCGATAGTTCTAATACTTGATTGATCAAGGCCAATAAATGCCTGCCCCCTGAAATAATATAATCTACATTTTCTTTTTGTTCTTCTGTTAAAGGCGTTTCTGTATCACTTTCCAGTAATTGAGAAAAACCTAGAATTGCATTCAG
>WTCM01000147.1 GCA_013138595.1 Methyloprofundus sp.
ACTGATTATGTTTGATAATTTAACCGACCGTTTAGGTAAGACCTTAAAAAATCTTCGCGGGCAAGGTCGCCTGACAGAAGAGAATATTAAAGACGCAATGCGTGAAGTGCGCATGGCCTTATTAGAGGCTGATGTCGCGCTCCCTGTTGTCACTGCTTTTATTGATAATGTTAAAGAGCGTGCTTTAGGGCAAGAAGTACAGTCCAGCCTTTCGCCAGGGCAAGCACTGATTAAAGTCGTGCAAGCCGAACTAGAAAGCGTGATGGGTAAGCAGAACGAGGAGCTAGATTTAAAAGCGAATCCTCCTGCGATTATCCTGTTGGCTGGTTTGCAAGGGGCGGGGAAAACCACGACTGTTGCTAAACTAGGGCGCTGGTTACAAGAAAAGAAAAAGAAATCTGTTGGAGTGGTAAGTACAGATATTTACCGCCCAGCCGCGATTAAACAGCTAGAAACCTTAGCAAATGATGTATCGCTGACGTTTTTTGACACGGATGCGACAAAGAGTGCCGCAGAGATTGCCAATCATGCAATTGAATTAGCGAAAAAGAAATTCTTAGATGTTGTCATTGTTGATACTGCAGGTCGTTTGCATATTGATGATGAAATGATGGGTGAAATTAAGGAATTGCATGCGGCGATTAACCCCGTAGAAACCTTATTCGTGGTTGATAGTATGACGGGGCAAGATGCCGCGAATACTGCTAAAGCGTTTGATGAAGCTTTACCGTTAACAGGGATCATCTTAACCAAAACAGACGGTGATGCACGAGGCGGGGCGGCTTTATCTATTCGTCATATTACGGGTAAGCCGATTAAGTTCCTTGGGGTGGGTGAAACAACCGATGCCTTAGAGCCTTTTCATCCAGACCGTATGGCTTCAAGAATTTTGGGCATGGGAGACATGCTCAGCCTGATTGAAGACATTGAGCAAAAAGTTGATAAGAAAAAAGCCGATAAACTTGCCAAGAAAATGCAAAAAGGCAAAGGTTTCGACCTTGCTGATTTTGTCGAGCAATTAGAGCAAATGCAAGAGATGGGCGGCGTGGGTGCAATGATGGATAAATTGCCAGGCATGAACGAAGTCTCTCAGGAAATGAAAGATAAAGTTAATGATAAAGAATTAGCGCGACAAATTGCGGTGATTCGTTCAATGACTAAGCAAGAAAAACGTTATCCTGACCTGATTAAAGGGACTCGTAAAAAACGTATTGCCGCAGGTTGTGGACAAGAGTTGCAAGATGTGAACCGCGTTTTAAAGCAATTCAAAATGATGCAAAAAATGATGAAACGCTTCAAAAAAGGCAATATGGCAAATATGATGCGCGGCATAAAAGGCAATATGAAAGGGATGCGTATGTAATTATTGGGGGTTAAATTCTAAAAAAAACCAGTTTTTTAGAATTTTAACTTCACATAATCATAAAAGTGCGTAGAATGGTTGGATTAATTTTGGTTAAATGTAACTTTTGAGGAATTTAGATGGTAGTTATTCGTCTTGCAAGAGGGGGTCAAAAAGATCGTCCTTTTTATCATGTTGTTGTAACAGATAGTAGAAATAGTCGTGATGGACGTTATATCGAACGTCTAGGTTTTTTTAATCCTTTATCAAAAGGATCTGAAGAAAGATTAAGACTAGAATCAGATCGTATTGCACACTGGATATCAAAAGGCGCACAGCCTTCTGAACGTGTTGCTAAATTAATAAAAGACGCTAAAAAACAAGCAGTCGCTGAAGCTGCATAAGCTTGACTGACGAACTTATTAGTGTCGGAAAAGTGTCGGGCATCTTTGGTGTCAGAGGCTGGATAAAAGTATTTTCATATACTGAAGTACGCGAGAATATACTGACTTACTCACCTTGGACTTTAAGAAAAGGCAAGGAAAGCAAGGAAGTGGAAGTTGTTGAAGGCAGACGGCATGGAAAAACCGTTATTGCTTATTTACAAGGACTAGATGATAGAGATGAGGCCGCCGCTTTAAATGGCTGGGAAATACTCATCCGTCCTGATCAATTGCCTAAGGCAAGAAAAGGTGAATATTACTGGTCTGACCTTATTGGTTTGCAGGTTAAAACGATTGAGGGTGTCGAGTTTGGCACGGTTAAGCAAATGCTAGAAACAGGTGCAAATGATGTTGTTGTCGTTGACGGCGAAAGAGAGCGTTTAATCCCTTTTTTGCAAGGCGATACAATTGTCACTATAGATCTGCAAACAGGTGAAATGATCGTTGACTGGGATGCTGATTTTTAATGCGCTTTGATGTCATTACTATTTTTCCTGAAATGGTGCGCAGTGCTTCCTTAAATGGAGTCACAGGGCGCGCGATTACGCAAGGCTTAGTCGATATAGCTGTTTGGAATCCACGCGATTACACACAAGACAGACATAAGACTGTCGATGATCGGCCTTATGGCGGTGGCCCTGGAATGGTGATGAAGTGCCAGCCCTTAAAGGATGCCGTTGATAATGCTAAGCAAGCAAGCCAAGCAGAACGCGTTAAAGTCGTTTACTTAAGCCCGCAAGGCAAAGTAATTACTCAGCAACTCCTGAATGAAAGTACTGCTTTAGATCAATTAATTTTGGTGGCAGGGCGTTATGAAGGTATTGATGAACGCTTTATCCAAGCTGAATGTGATGAGGAATGGTCTTTAGGTGACTTTGTCATCAGTGGGGGCGAATTAGCTGCCTTAGTGGTGGTGGATGCAGTCTCACGCTTATTACCTGATGTTTTAGGTGATGAAGATTCAGCACAACAAGACTCACACATGCACGGTCTATTGGATTGTCCGCACTATACACGACCCGAAGAACTAGAAGGGCAAGCTGTTCCTGCTGTTTTATTAAGCGGTAATCACCAAGCAATAGAACGCTGGCGATTAAAGCAGTCTTTAGGTAGAACATGGCAAAAACGCCCTGATCTACTCAGTAAAAAAGAATTAACAGAGCAGCAACAGACGTTGTTAAAAGAATTTAAAATTGAATTAAAGCATAAATAAGGTGTAGTAATGAGCGATATTATCAGTCAATTAGAAGCAGAGCAGCAGAAAAAAGATCTTCCAGTGTTTAATCCTGGTGATACTGTTGTGGTACAAGTTAAAGTAAAAGAAGGCGAACGTGAAAGATTACAGGCTTTTGAAGGCGTAGTCATTGCAAAGCGTAACCGTGGATTAAACTCTGCTTTTACAGTGAGAAAAATTTCTCACGGTATCGGTGTAGAGCGTGTTTTTCAAACACATAGCCCACTGGTTGGAGATATTCAAGTTAAACGTCGTGGTGACGTACGTAGAGCGAAGTTATATTACCTACGTGAATTATCAGGTAGAGCAGCACGTATCAAAGAAAAACTATCATAAGTTTTTATTGATAGCGAGTTGTTGAAAAAAGGCACCTATAGGGTGCCTTTTTTTATGCCTATAATATTATAGGCATAGTCTGTTAGGTAGATCCCCGCTAAAAGCATGCGGGGATGACGGGACATTGACCAAGCATCTTCAAGTGTTACGGGTATATATTATGACTTACACGCTCAAGAAACCACCTTCACTTTAGCGAATTTTCTTTTTCCGACTTGATAAATATGCTCTGTGCCTGCTTGAACTAATAATTTCGGATCGGCTAATTTCTCACCATCTATTTTCACCGCACCTTGCTTAACCATACGATTAGAATCAGAGGTGCTAGAGGTTAAGCCTGCATCTTTTAATAATAATGCAATCGCATAACCTTCTGCTGCAGCAGTGAGCTCTATTTCAGGAATATCATCAGGCACTACACCACGTTTAAATTGCGCTTCAAAATCTTCTAATGCTTTAACGGCAGCGGCTTGGTCATGGAAACGCGCAATAATTTCTTGTGCTAGTTTAACTTTATAGTTACGTGGGTTTGCGCCATCAGCACATTCTTTATGCCATTGTGCGATTTCTTCTAAAGGTCGAAAGCTGAGTAATTCAAAGTAACGCCACATTAAAACATCAGAAATAGACATGATTTTACCGAACATATCATTCGGAGCATCAGCAATACCAATATAGTTATTTAAGGATTTAGACATTTTTTGTACGCCATCTAAACCTTCTAAAATAGGCATCGTCATCACCACTTGTGGCTTTTGTCCGTGCGCCTCTTGTAGTTGTCTGCCCATTAATAAATTGAACTTTTGATCGGTTCCCCCTAATTCAACATCCGCCTTCATTGCAACCGAATCATACCCTTGAATCAATGGGTATAAGAATTCATGGATAGCAATCGGCTGACCGCCTTTGTAGCGCTTACTAAAATCATCACGCTCTAGCATACGTGCTACCGTACTTTTCGCCGCAAGCTGAATCAGTTCAGCGGAACTCATTTCATTCATCCAACTAGAGTTGAACATGACCGTGGTTTTTTCAGGATCTAAAATCTTAAAAATCTGCTCTTCATAAGATTTGGCATTTTCAATCACATCGGCACGGGTTAATGGCTTTCTAGTGACATTTTTTCCTGTAGGATCACCGATCATTCCTGTAAAATCACCAATTAAAAAAAGCACTTCATGGCCTAAATCTTGAAATTGCTTTAGCTTATTCACTAAAACGGTGTGACCTAAATGCAAATCAGGAGCGGTAGGATCAAATCCTGCTTTAATTCTAAGTGGGCGATTTTCAGCCAGTTTTTTGATAAGCTCTGCTTCCACTAAAATTTCATCAGTTCCACGCTTTAGCTGCGCCAACACATTTTCTTGCAATTTCTTCACCTTAATTTTGGAATTTTTCTTCGTACTCAAAATATAAAAACAAGCTATTTATCACGGCGGTAGCCGATCCTAACTGAGTACCTATAAACTAAATAATCGCTTATTGTAGTGCATTATCATTTATGGCTCATATATTATTAAGCATTGATAAAAAAAACACCTTATAATTGTACAAATGCGCAATCAAAACGACCTATTAGCCTCCCTCACCCCTCCCAAACATGTCAAAAGTAACCGTAAATATCACGTCTTAATTGTTATCCTCTGTGCATTAATTTTTTTAGTCAGTTATATTTTCTTTGCGAACCGAAGCCCTACGCCTGTAGAGCTAGAAACAGCGTTGACTTTGCCTGATCTTACAGCGAAAATTGAAAATAGTGCGACTGCTCAGGTCACCCCGCCTCCTCTTGGGCAACTTAATCAAACCCCTGTAACAACAGGAATAGGCAAGCCCACGCAAAGTATGCAAAGCCATACAACTGTTTGGCAAGAGTATAAGGTTAAGTCAGGAGATAGTTTATCCGAAATTTTTTCGGATAATGATTTACCTCGTTTGGATTTATATAAAATCATCCATGCGAATGATATTAGCTATCAATTTACCTCAATACGTCCAGGTAAATCCTTGATGATAGGACGTGATTTTTCTGGCAAACTGACTCATCTCACTTATAAAAAGAATATTTATAAGTTACTTAAAGCCACTCGAAATGACACGGGGGATTTCACCGTAGAATTAGTAGAACGGGAAATGGAAAAACGCCTAAGAACCGCCACAGGTAGCATTCAATCCTCCTTATTTATCGATGGGAAAAAAGCAGGGCTTACTGATAGTACTATTATGCAATTTGCCAATATATTCGCTTGGGATATTGATATGGCAATGAGCCTTAGAGTAGGCGATAAATTTGCAGCGATTTATGAAGAGCTTTATATTGATAATATTAAGGTCGGTACGGGAAAAATTCTAGCAGCTGAATTTGTCAACCGTGGTAAATCATTTAAAGCCGTACGCTTTGAAAACCCAGAAGGTAAGTCTAGCTATTACACTGAAAAAGGTAATAGTATGCAAAAAGCTTTTCTGCGCACACCTATCGACTTTGCACGTATTAGTTCGCGTTTTAATTTAAGACGTAAACACCCTGTGCTAAACCGTATTCGAGCGCATAAAGGGGTGGATTATGCGGCAGCAAAAGGCACACCGATTAAAGCAGCGGGAGCAGGTAAGATTATTTTTCGCGGGCGGCAACGTGGCTATGGAAAAGTGGTGATTCTTCAGCATAGACAAAAATACAGCACGCTTTATGCGCACATGTCTCGATTTAGAAAAGGTCAGCGTAAAGGCTCACAAGTGCATCAAGGCGATATTATTGGTTATGTCGGGAGTACAGGGCTTGCCTCTGGGCCTCATTTACATTATGAATTCCGTATTAATGGCGTGCACCGTAATCCACTGACGGTTAAATTACCCAATTCCACCCCTATTAAAGCGACGTATAAAGCTGACTTTATCGCCCTGTCCAAACCTCTCTTTGCGCAATTAGAGCAGTTAATCGCCACGTCTATTGCAGTCAGTGCGAGTGCAGAATGACGCGGGAATATTATATAGGCTTAATGTCTGGCACTAGTCTCGATGGTATTGATGCAGGGCTGTATGATTTTTCAGGCGAACAGGCTCAACTCGTTGATTTTTATTATCAAGCCTATAGCTCAGATCTACGCCAAAAAATCCTGCAGCTTTGTCAGCCGCAAGCGGCTATTTCTTTGGCTGACTATGGCACTTTAGATACTCAGCTCGGACAGCTTTATGCCGAAGCTGTTTTGCAACTACTCGCTCAAGCAAAGATTCCAGCCGCACAGATAAAAGCCATCGGTAATCATGGGCAAACCGTACATCATGCGCCTAATGCAGCATACCCTTTTAGTTTACAAATTGGCGATGCTAATATTATTAGCCAACGAACAGGCATTACCACGGTTGCTGACTTTCGGCGTAGAGATATTGCCGCAGGCGGGCAGGGCGCACCTTTAGTGCCTGCCTTTCATCAAGCTATGTTTCACAGTGATACTGAAAATAGAGTGATTGTGAATATTGGCGGCATTGCCAACCTGAGTATTTTACCCCGCGATAAAACACACACTATCTCAGGTTTTGATACAGGGCCAGGCAATACTTTAATGGATTATTGGATACAGCAACATCAAGGGTTAAGCTATGATAAAAATGGCGCTTGGGCAAGTACAGGGACGCTGCAAATAGATTTATTGGCAGAACTTAAAGCGGATGCTTATTTTTCTGCCTTAGCACCTAAAAGTACAGGGACGGAGTATTTTTCTGCTGACTGGCTAAAGCAAAAGTTAGCGACTCTTGCGATTTATAAAGCTGAGGATGTGCAGCGCACCTTATGTCAATTAACCGCTGAAACGACTGCAGATGCGATTATCAAATCAGCAACTGAGACAGATAAGGTATTTATTTGTGGGGGGGGGATTTATAA
>WTCM01000132.1 GCA_013138595.1 Methyloprofundus sp.
ATAGATAACAGTGGTAAACTTAGCCTCTTCTTCAGCTAACAAAACAGGCACACTGTCGCCTCTAAAAAAAGAGCCTGTCATAGCAATAATATGTGCTGTTGTATTTGCCATCATCGAGCGTAAAACCTCGCCTAAACGATTTTCTGCATCGGCTGAGACATGATGAAATTCATCAATCGCAATTAAACAATCATTAAACTGGTTGTCATCCACTGCATCGAAGGCAAAGCGCAATGTAGCATGAGTACACACCAAAATAGTCGCGCTGGCATCTTGCATAAAATCAACAAAAGCACTGACCTTGCTTTTATCACTCCCTGCCGTACATAAGTTATAGTGATGTTCAACCTCCCAATCCGCAAAAAAACCATAACGGCTTAAATCAGCAGAAGCAAAGGAAGCCCCAATCGAGCGCTCTGGTACAGCCACAATCACTTTTTTAAGCCCTTGCTCATACAGTTTATCCAGTGCCAAAAACATTAACGCGCGTGATTTACCCGAGGCAGGCGGGGCTTTTAATAAAATATACTGCGCATCCCTAGCGGCAAATGCTTTTACCTGCATCTCGCGCATTCCCATATCATTAGTGCTTAAACTATCCCCTTTTTGGGCGTAAGTGACCTCTACAAAATTTGGCATTAATTTATTTCCTTGTTAATCCACACGTCTAAAAATCATCAAATATTCTTTAAACCAGAAAACACGGTTACGCCGCTTTCCTGTCATTTCTTCAAGCACACCATATTTCACTAAATCATTAATTAAATAAGTTGCCGTATTGGTCTCAACACCCAGTAGTTGTGTAACTGCCCTAATATCTATGGTTGGCTGCTGATACAGTGTTTTCATTAAAAGTTGAGCATTCTCTTGTCTACGTGTACTAAAGCGCGGCAATACCTCCCGCTCTAATGATTCCTTAAGTACAAGAATATCTTTAAACACTTGTATTGAACGCTTTGCCGTTTCATGTACACCAAAGAGAAAAAACACCAACCACTCTTTCATCTGGTTTTTATCGCGTACTGCCATTAGTCGATCAATATACTCAGTTTTATGTTGTTCAAAATAATCAGATAAATATAAGGCAGGTTTATCGAGTAAATTAAAACTAGAAAAATAAAGTGCAATCATCAATCGCCCCAAACGTCCATTTCCATCGAGAAAGGGGTGAATTGTTTCAAATTGATAATGTAAAATGGCAACCTTAATTAAGTGTGGAACATGCAGTTGCTCATTATGGATATATTTTTCCAGATCACTCATTAATTCAGCAATATCTTCATGGTGAGGCGGAATAAACACTGCATTTTTTAAACTCACACCAATCCAGTTTTGACTGTTACGAAATTCACCAGGCTGCTTAGTTTCCCCCCGTACGCCCTGCATTAATATTCTATGCGTGTTTTTTAATAAGCGATTAGAAAGAGGCAAGGTTTCAAGTTGCTCAATAGCAGCATTAATGGCTTGAATATAATTTTGCACCTCTATCCAGTCATCACGCTTTTCAGGTTCAATATCTTCTTCTTTAAGAAAAGCGTCCTCCATATTCGTTTGCGTTCCTTCAAGACGGCTAGATTCAGTCGCCTCTTTAGTAATGTGCATACGAATAAAAAAATCAACATCAGGGACTAGCTGGGAAAAAGCATTTAACTCACCCAACGCCCGATCAGCCTCACTAAGCAAAGTAAGGACTTCGCCATCAGACACTTCCCACGCATGATTAATCAGTGTAGGTAAAAAACTTTGGTATTGGTACTGTGGCTGATAATTGCCTGATAAATAATCGTTTATATTCATGTTATGTTAGAAAGTAACGTAGTTTCTATAATAATGGTTTTATTATGTCAGAAACTAGCCATATAGTCTTAGCTATTTCAGAAACTAATTAGGTTTCTGACATAATAATTTACTTATGTCAGAAACTGCTTATTTTTATTGCTTGTTTGACTCGATAAAGCATTGCATTTTAAAAGTCATATTTTTCTTTTATGATGGATTAGCCTCTAATGCAATCATTTCTTCATATAACTTAAACAAATATTCTAGGCGTTCTTCATCGCTTTTAAAGGGCTTTTTGCGATAGCATTGCTCTACGGCTAAATCCATTTGATGATGCACCTGCCTTAAACCATCGGGCATTTTATCAGGATCGTAAAGTTCTGCCATAGTTTTTTCGGGGTACTTTTCGCGCTCACCTATTACCTTAAACACATGGTCTTCTAGGGTGTTTTTTTTGGCTTCGGTTATTTCTGGGAAAGGGAAGGTGTTGTAACACAGAGTGGATGAATAACGGTAATCGGTTTTAAGGCGACCTGCTACGGTGCGTACCCATGTCATGTGAATGCGGGAGGAGATTATGGCGAATGTAAATGTTTCAGTTTGATATATTGCTTGAGCCGAATCAGAAATAATACTTCCATCACTTATAAATCCAAATGGTATATATATTCTTCTTTCAGATGAAACTCTAGGGATTATTATACTGCTGCCTTCAATGTGACTTCGTTGTGCAAATTTATAAGGAATAGATGCATATTGTTGTGTTGTTTTTGCTTTTGATGCAATTCTAAATTCATACGTTTTTTTGATTCTCTCTTTGATAGGTAATATTTTTTCCGCACTATTTTTTTCATCATCTGCAATCCATAAACACCAACGTATTCCCGAATTAAGAAATTCAAATGCACCAAAGAGCTTCCTTATAAATCTTTCAGAATTAGGATGATTATTTATTAATTTGTCTACTTCTTCTTTTGATAAAATAAGGTTTCCACCATCACGAGCCATATTGCCCATAACCATTTTAGGCATTTTTGAGATTGGTATTTTTCTTCTATGTGCAATTGTATTAATACCAGCGGAAAGATAAGGAGAAATATTTTTTACAGTACGTACTGTATTACCAACCATTATAAACTTTGACCTTGAACTAATATTTCTAAGCCCAACGACTACACAGGTTACACCAGCATTTCCTTTCGCATTATTAGTCCACTTAAAAGACTGATACGCAAAACCTATTTCAACTTTTTCTAATACCCTAGGCCATAAATAACCTACCTGCTCACCCTGAGAAATTGAGTTAGTTGATACAAATGCTAACGCTGAATTAGCACTATCTATATATTTAATACCTTTCAAAAACCAACAACAAATATAATCTGAATCTTTAAAATCTTTATGACTATCAAATACAATAGACATATCAGCCTTTTGCTCTTTACTTTGCATTCTCGCACCTAAATAAGGTGGATTCCCCATAATATAAATCTCAGCCCCTTTATCTTTAGGACAAACCTCCTCCCAATCCAAGCGCGTCGCATTCCCACACACAATATTTCCTCCCTCCTGCAAGGGCAATGTCGGTTTAGCCTCACCAAATACAGTTTGAAAGGCTAGATTCATTTGATGCTCTGCCAGCCATAATGACAGTTTGGCGGTTTCATGGGCAAAGTCATCCAGCTCTATGCCATAAAATTGAGTCAGGCGAATCCCTGAGATAGCCATTCCATCGGCAACCTTCCATTTTATTGGGTTAACTTTCTGTAGTGTTTGAAAAATTTCAATCTCTACTTTGCACAGCTCTTTATAAGCAATAATCAAAAAATTACCCGAACCACAAGCAGGGTCAAATAGGCGTAAGTGGTACAGTCTACCCAGTAGTTTAATCAGTTTTTTCTCATTATCCCCCGCGCTTTCCAGTTGTTCTTTTAAGTCATTTAAAAACAGCGGTTCTATGACTTTCATAATATTGGCAACCGAGGTGTAATGCATCCCCAAACTACCGCGCTGGTCGCTATGTACCACCGCTTGCATCATTGAGCCAAAAATATCGGGGTTAATTTGCTTCCAGTCTAACGTACCTGAATGGATAATTAGCTTACGCGCTTTTGCATTCAGTTTAGGCGCAGAGAAATCTGCTGCGAACAAGCCGCCATTCACATAGGGAAAGGCTTTTAAATGCGTGGGTTCCTGCTTGCGGTTTTTAACATTCAGCAGCTTAAATAAGGCATTAAGATAATCTGGGCAGTCACTACCATCTTCTTGCGTATGTGAGGCAATCGCACTGGTGAATTGCCCCTCCGCAAAAATTCCTGTATCTTCGGCAAAAAAGCAAAATAATAAGCGTGATAAAAAGATATTAAGCGCGTGTCGTTCACGATCACTTTCTATCTGATTATCTTGAATAATAATGTCGTACAACTGCCCCAATTGTTCGGCGGCTTTAGTATCAGCAAGGTTTAAATTTTGAATTTGAGTTTTTTCCATCCCTGCCCAAGGCAGAAAAAAAGCGTAGTTTTCACTGAGTTTATCCAGTGAAATATCCAGACTATCGCCCACTTTAGTATC
>WTCM01000224.1 GCA_013138595.1 Methyloprofundus sp.
TAGCGATTCAGCTATTTCAAGCAGATTCATATCAAGCTCTACTCAAACACTATAAAGGGCAGCCCTTTGTGTTGGTTATTTGGTCAGTGACTTGTCCTGCCTGCTTGTCTGAAATGGCATTAATTCAGCAATTGCACCAGCAAAATCCTGCAATGAATATTGTGATGTTAGCGGTGGATGGTCCAGAATTTCACCAAGAAATGCGCGAGATTATTCAGCGTGAGAAATTAGCTGACTTAGAGCACTGGGGGTTTGCAGAAGATAACTCACCTGCATTACGCTATGCCATTGATAGTGAATGGTACGGTGAATTACCTAGAACTTATTTTTTTGATAAACAGCACTTTAAGCGCGGGGTGAGTGGTGTGTTAAGTTTTGCTCGATATATTGAATTATATTAAAGTTGCCCTTTTTGAAAAAAGGCTTAGATAGGCTTTATGCTAAAATGAATGATTTTACTATGAACGTTTAGTGCGGTGAATTGTGCAAGGTAATTTTAGAAATACACAAAAAATTGAGATCATCACTTATATTGTGATGGCGGTGATATTGTTGGCAGGGGTTTATTATTTATTTTATTATGACCCTGTTAATTATGTTGTTTTGATTGCAGAAGATAAATGGGCTGAATATGGTACGTTTGTTAGCTTCTTTATTGCGGGTGTTTTACTGTTGTTACTCGCTTCTAAGCAAGGCGCGTATTTACCACGCAGTATATGGTTAGTGATTGGCTTGCTGGCTATTTTTATTGCAGGGGAAGAGGTGAGTTGGGGGCAAAGGGTTTTTGATATAAAAACGCCATCCTCTATTAAGCAATATAATTCACAAAATGAATTGACCTTGCATAACTTTAAGACTTTTCAGGATGCGAATAAAAAGTTACCTGCTGTTTTAGCTTATTTGATTTTACTGTGGGCGTTACTTTCACTTGCTCTTACGTTATTTATGCGGCCGCTAAAACAGACATTATTGAAAATGGGTATTCCAGTTTTACCGATGAAACTAGTACCTGTTTTTATGTTGGTTCCTTTTTTCTATTTGTATTTTCCCACAGCAAAAGCAGATGAGTTAGGTGAGTTATTTTTGGGTTTAGCGGTTATGTTTTGGGTGATTGACTTATTTTTTATTCATTATCGAGAGCAAGATTTTAATCAGTCAGCTTTTTTAGTGAGTACTATTGGTGCACTGATCCTAGTACTTAGTTTGTCTGTGAGCTTGACTGCTTTACATGCTAGACCTATGCCATGGCGTTTAAATATTATGGCAGTACGTGATTACCCGCAGTTTGGCATGTATCAACAATCTGAAGTAATTTATGACTATATATATCAACACCCAGAAGTGGGTTTACGCTCAAATACACATAAAGATCAGCTGAAGATGCAGCGCATGGCAAAAATATACCCAGACCCTGCCGAGAAAGTCTTTAATAAAAAGCAATTGCGGTGGCGCAGGGTGAAGCGTAAATTGTGATTACGTTAGGGACTCAGTGAAACCCATCATTGTTGCACGTTTGTTGGTGATGGGTTTCGCAAAAAGAGGCCACCCCATCCTACGTAAGTCATTGAAATGCTTGGGTGAGAGAGCTTAACCTTAAATCATAATCGTTGGGTATTATTGAATTTTCGTTGCTTAATCAATACCTCTAAGTCTTACCATTTCCTCTATAGGTTTTGACTTGCTAAATAATCATCATAAGTTCCTTTAAAGTCAACCACGCCAGTAGGAGTGATCTCTAATACTCGCGTCGCTAAAGAGGACACAAACTCACGGTCATGGCTGACAAAAAATAGCGTACCGGGATAATTTTCCAAAGCTAAATTAAGTGCTTCAATAGATTCCATATCTAAGTGATTAGTCGGCTCATCTAATAACATCATATTGGCACGTTGCAACATCAGTTTACCGAAGATCATACGTCCTTGTTCGCCACCTGATAAGACTTGTACCTTTTTTTCAATTTCATCTTGAGAGAAAAGCAGGCGACCTAAAACACCACGAATTGCTTGATCATCATCACTAGGTTTACGCCATTGCTCCATCCAGTCAAATAGTGGTAGGTTGCTTTTAAACTCATCCGCATGGTCTTGGGCATAATAAGAAAATTCTGAGTTTTCTGACCATTTAACCGTTCCTGCGGTCAATTCAGTCTCACCCAGTAGACATTTTAAGAGTGTGGTTTTACCACTCCCATTAGGCCCAATGATTGCGACACGCTCACCGACTTCCACCATCATATTAAAGTCAGAAAATATAGTTTCATCATAGCTTTTGCTTAAACCTTCAACTTCTAAGGCTAGGCGGTGGAGTTTTTTCGTTTGCTCAAAACGAATAAAAGGGCTACGGCGACTAGAGGGTTTAATATCGGTTAAGACAATTTTATCCGCTTGTTTCGCGCGTGAAGTGGCTTGTTTAGATTTTGAAGCGTTTGCCGAAAAACGACTGACAAAGGCATTTAACTCAGCAATTTGAGCTTTCTTTTTCGCATTATCCGAGAGTAATTGCTCATTCACTAAAGTGGAGGCACGCATATAGTCGTCATAAGTGCCTGGGTATAAACGCAGCTCGCCATAGTCCATATCTGCGATATGTTTACATACGCTGTTTAGGAAATGTCGATCATGCGAGATAATCACCATCGTACAATTACGATCATTTAAAATGCCTTCTAACCAACGAATGGCATTAATATCCAAGTTGTTGGTAGGCTCATCCAGTAACATAATATCAGGCTCTGAAAATAAGGCCTGAGCCAGTAAAACACGTAATTTCCAACCCGGTGCCACTGCACTCATCGGGCCGTAATGCTGCTCGGTAGGGATGCCCACGCCTTCGAGTAATTCACCTGCACGCGCTTCTGCCGTATAACCATCCATTTCCGCAAATTCAGACTCTAATTCAGCCGCACGCATGCCGTCCGCTTCGGTCATTTCAGGGTTAGCATAAATTGCATCACGCTCTGATTTTACTGCCCAAAGTTCTTCATGTCCCATAATCACCGTATCTAATACAGCAAATTCTTCATAAGCAAATTGGTCTTGCTTTAATTTACCAATACGTTCATGTGGGTTTTTAGAGACATTACCCAGTGAGGCTTCAAGGTCGCCTCCTAAGATTTTCATAAAAGTTGATTTACCACAACCATTCGCACCAATCAGACCGTAACGGTTACCATTGGTGAATTTAACAGATATATCTTCAAAGAGAGGCTTAGCACCAAATTGCATGGTGATATTAGCGGTTGTAAGCATTATTTATTCCAAAAAATAAGAGAGGGGGGACTTAGCACTGGTTTAGAGTGACTATGATGACGATAATGTCTTTAAAAGGGAGCGTATTTTACATGCTTTTAGTGCAGTTTGTTTAAAAATTAATCTTAGGGCAAGGCATGAAAAAAAAATCTACCACAACCCTCAACTATAATTCGTTATTCCTGCATGCTACCTAGGCTAGGGTCACGGCAATTAAGTTAAGGAAAAAATATAGGATGTGTTGAGGCACGAAACGCATCTTTCTTGCCTTTGATGCGTTTCCTATCGTCAACACATCCTATCTCAAAATGTTTAACTTAATTGCAGTGAGGCTAGGGTGGGCACAAGCTTTAGCAGGAATCTCGTTGTTTAAGCATAGGTTCCCGATAAAAGACTTCGGGAATGACTAGTGACATAAGAGGCTTAAAACCCCGCTTCCCAGTGATTTAAATATTCCTTATTAAGAACAGGGTTTTAGTGGGGAGTAAATAGCGCCGCGTTGTTTAAAGCAGCGCTGACTAAATAAGATGTCGTGCGCATAGTTTTCTAGGGCAGATTCTTGGATCAGCTGTTCAATTTGTTGTAAAACACGCGTACGAGATTTGCCGTGGATCATGCAAAATAAATTATACGGCCATTTTTCGCCATGCCGTGGACGTAGATAACAAAGGTTCACAAAAGCGAGTTCGCTGATTTTTTGACCTTTTTGAGTCACTATTTTATCGGGTATATCAAATACCACCATGGCATTAGAGCGATAACCTAAGCGACTATGTTTAACAATCACCCCTAAGCGTTTAATTAAGCCCTGTTGTTTGAGCTGCGTTAAACGTTCAATAATATCACTTTCAGTAAGACCTAACTGTGCCGCAATTTGTGCATAAGGGCGGGAGACAATCGGCAAGCCTTCTTGAATGGCAACAATGAGCTCTAAATCAATGGGATCTATCATGCAGGGCTTAGCACTTGGGGCGTTTTGTCTTCTAAATCTAGCTGAAACCCCAGATTAATAAAATAATCTTCTAAGAGGGGGAGTTGCATGGCGCTAAAGCCTGTTTGCCGCTCTATCTCGCCTACCGTCCATTGTAAATGTTGTTGATCATTAGCAATTAAGACAAACCAAAGGTTGAAGTGATGTTCACGTTCATAGTTATGATTCACTTCAGCAAAACTGCTGACAGTATTGGCCACATTAAGCAGTTGTGCATCAGGAATCGCCATTGCTACCAAGCTACTTAAGCCAATATTATTCGCTTGAATAATAGGGCCAATACGGCTAATAAATTGCTGATGGCTAAGTTGTCTATAAGCCTCTAGTACCACCTCCTCAGTCGTACCGAGTGCTTCTGCAATGCTTAGATAAGGTCTAGGAGATAGCGGAAACTCTTGCTGGTAATTATTAAGTAATTGTTTGTCTAGTGGACTAAGCATGGGAATTTCAATCTTTAATGTAAGCGGTAATGATTTATAAGCTATCAAAAGAGGGGGTTTATTGTTATTTTTCACAGCGTATTAACTGCGTTCCTATGTTGATATGGCTAGCTTTAGAGTATTGTAGCAGTGTTTCTGCAAACTTTATAAGAGGGGATAGATAAAATAAATTTTGGGCTTTATTAGCTTAAATATTATTTGCTCGAAAATAGCTTTCTTTATAAGCACAATCTGGTATCTTTACTGCAATTCTTTTAAGAGTAAGGCACATGTATCGCAAAGTTCTGATTGATTGGTTTGCTACCACCAAAGGTCAAATATTACAGCAGCAAGAAGCGGATTTTTTAAAGCGTTCAATCACGGTCAGTTGTAAGCAAGTGATCGTGCAAATAGGCGCTTTAGGCTGGGAGAATGACTATATTGATTGCAGCTTATATGAGCAATTTTACGTGGTAGATGATGAACAGCCCCCGCAGGCGAGTAGCCAATGGGTAAAATCTACGACTACGGCCTTACCTTTTCAGTCAGAATCGGTCGATATGGTTATTTTGCCGCATTTGTTGGATTTTGATACACAGAAACACCAAGTACTGCGTGAAGTGGAGCGTATTTTAAAGCCTGAAGCTAAGTTGACGGTATTAGGCTTTAACCCGTGGAATCTGTATATCAATTTACAATATCTTAAGCGTAGAGAGAAAAATACCCCTTGGCATCCTTCCTTGATTCATCGTACTCGCCTAAAGGACTGGCTAAGTCTATTAAACTTTGAAACAGAGCTCGCTGCAGGGTTTAATTTAAATAACATACGTAGTAGTGCAGGGCATGCAGAAGGCAGAAAAAACCAACTCGCTATCGCTGCTTATGCCATTAAAGCGATTAAAAGAAGCTATCACCTTATTCCCTTAACGCCTGTTAGAGAGTTTAAACCAAGTGTCGCGATGGCTAAGCTTATTGAATTCCCCTTAATACAAGATGAACATAATGAAAACAATTGAAATATACACCGACGGCGCTTGTCGTGGAAACCCTGGTCCTGGCGGCTGGGGTGTTTGGTTAAAAAGTGCCGACAATGAAAAAGAATTATTCGGTGGCGAAAAAGACACAACAAATAACCGCATGGAATTAATGGCAGCGATCCAAGCTTTAGAAACCCTAAATCAGCCCTGCCAAATTAAACTTTATAGTGACTCTAAATATGTTTTACAAGGCATTACAGAGTGGATGGATAACTGGAAAAAAAGAGGCTGGAAAACTGCGGCTAAAAAGCCTGTTAAAAATGTCGATTTATGGCAACGCTTAGATGCGGCAATGCAAAGACATGAGGTCGATTGGACGTGGGTAAAAGGACATTCAGGTAATAAAGGCAATGATAAAGCCGATGAATTAGCGAATCAAGGCATAGATAATTTGGATTAGCTTGAGGAAGGTATTTTTTATGCGCAATAAACCTTAAGGAAAAATATAGGATGTGTTGAGGCACGAAACGCATCTTTTGGTGCTTGATGCGTTTCCCATCATCAACACATGCTATATAAAGTACTTAACTTAAGCTCCAACACTTTGTACATAAAGGATTTGCCTGTATGACTAGGCTAAAAATGCATTCACTGCCGCACAAAACTCAACCGGCTGCTCGGCATGTAACCAATGTGCGGCATTATCTATTGTTTTAATCTCGGCATTGGGAAACAAGCTGAATACACTGTCTGGCTTAACATATTCTGAATTCCCCCCCGCTAAAAATAATACCTTTTCTGTATAAATCCCATCGATCTCAGGAAAAGCAATAATATTATCGGCTGTCTTGGCAAAAATATCTAAATCAATACGCCAACAATATTTACCCTCTTTAAGCACTAAGTTTTGCAATAAAAACTGCCTAAAACTTGCTTCTGGAATAGGGCCTGCTAATAAGTCATCTGCTTGTTTGCGATTACTCAGTGCTGCTAAAGGCAATTCTTGTAAGGCTTGAATCAAATTATCAAAGCTATGCCGATAACTGGTCGGGGATATATCCGCCACAATTAATTGATTAATAGAGTCGGGTTGAGTGAAAGCTAGGCACATGGCAACCTTACCACCCATACTGTGGCCCAATATATTCGCTTTAGTTAATTGCTGTTGCTTAAGAAAAGCCACTATATCTTCGGCCATAGACGGGTAGTCCATCACAGGATCATGTGGTGAATCACCATGATTACGCATATCTAAAAGATAAACATGATGCCGTTCCGCTAAACGCTTAGCAATTTGTCGCCAGTTTCTGGATGAAGCAAAAAAACCATGCAAAATTAATAAAGCAGGGGCGCTTGCTTCTCCATATTCTTCATAGACTAAGCTTAATGCCTTACTCATAGGGCTGTCCTGAAATCGTTGCAACCACGGTGCGTTTGCCGCCATGATTACGATGCTCACAAAAATAAATGCCTTGCCAAATGCCTAAATTTAACTTTCCGTGAGTAATGGGAATCGTGACACTGCTGCCTAAAATACTGCTTTTTAAATGCGCGGGCATATCATCATCGCCTTCATAATCATGCTGATAATAAGGTGCGCGCTCAGGTACGAAAGTGTTGAAATGACTCTCAAAATCATTTCTAACTGTGGGATCTGCATTTTCATTAATAGTTAATGAAGCAGAGGTATGTTTGATAAATAAATGAAATAGCCCACATTCAATTGAGCTGAAATCAGGGCATGCCTGCAAGACTTCTCCCGTGACTAAATGAAAGCCTCGCGCGCTTGCTTTTAATTGAAATTCTGTTTGTAAGTACATGATTGTATTTTTTGTATAAAAAACGAAATGATTTAAAAGATGCGTTTCGTACCTCAACACATCCTATGTTTCTTTAATATTACCCAAAAATCATAGCTTATGGTTATGTATTTTTATAGGATGTGTTGACGATAGGAAACGCATCAAACACTTCGTAAAAGATGCGTTTCGTACCTCAATACATCCTATGTTTTTCATTATAATATGCGGTATAAAATAGCTATTCACCGCCATTAATTTCAAAATCACCACAATGCCCCCAGTTTTCAGGGTAAACGCCCATTGCTAGATATTGATTGAAGCTTGAATGCGCCCAACCATGTGCGGATTTTGCCCAGCCATGTTTAACGGGGTTCCAATGAATATAATCCACATGGGTATTAAAATCTTTTTGATTGATAATCAAATGTGCCCAAAAACGTCGCTGCCAAATACCGCGTTCTTGACGTTTTATTCTACTTGGAGAGGTAGGCTCTCCTTTGGCAATACCACGTGAGAAATGGCTTTTAAGCAAGCGCCAACGCATAGCATAATCAGTATCTCCATCAGGCAATGTCCAGATACAATGTAAATGCTCAGGCATAATCACAATGGCATTGATCACAAAAGGATGACGTTCTTTGACATAAGCAAATGATTGACGCAATAAATCAATTTCATTCACCAGCAAAGCGTTATTATGCCGTTGAGCCAAATTAACGGTAAAAAACCACGTCGCCCCATTCACATATAAACGTCGATAATTCGTCATAGTCCCCCACCAAAAATAAATATCTCATAGCATGAAACGCATCAAAGCTCCAAACAAGCTACATTAAAAAATAACAAACTCCACCCATAGGATGTGTTGAGGCACGAAACGCATCGTGTTGCTAAGCGTTGGGTGATGATGCGCAACACATCCTATAAGGTTTTAAAGTTTTGTGCTGGGTGAACAAAGATGATTTACCACATCTTTTTTTAGGTCACAATCTTATAACAAGGCACATAAGCCTTACCGGGTAGCTTCATGCGTTGTTGACTGACAAAAGCGGCGAGTAATTCATCGACTGGTTGCATGATTTCTGCATCGCCTTTAATTTCAAAATGACCATGTTTTTCAATGGCTCGAATTCCCTCATCCTTTACATTACCCGCCACAATACCCGAAAAGACTCGGCGCAAATTAGCCGCTAATAAGTGTCTTTCTTGATTTTTATGTAACGCTAAGCTTGCCATATTTTCATGCGTAGGGATAAACGGCTGTTGAAACTCAGGGTCGATTTTTAAGCCCCAATTATAATAATAAGCATCGGCTTTGCTTTTACGAAACGCTTGTACTTCTTGAATACCATGTTTCATTTCCCGCGCAACTCTATCGGGGTCATTGATAATAATTTTGTAGCGTTGCTGGGCTTCAAAGCCTAAAGTACTGCCTACAAATTCATTAATATGGGTGAAATAGTCAGCGGCTGATTCGGGACCTGTAAAAATAAGCGGAAAAGGTGTTTCAAGATTATCGGGGTGTAATAAAATTCCCAGAATATATAAAATTTCCTCTGTGGTACCTGCGCCTCCAGGAAAGACGATAATCCCATGCCCTGTACGCACAAAGGCTTCTAAGCGCTTTTCTATATCAGGCAGAATGACTAATTTATTGACGATCGGGTTCGGTGATTCTGCGGCGATAATACCTGGCTCGGTAATACCAATATAACGCCCATGATTAATGCGTTGTTTTGCATGCCCAATGGTTGCGCCTTTCATAGGGCCTTTCATTGCACCCGGTCCACAACCTGTGCAAATATCCATGTTGCGTAAACCGATTTCATAGCCTACTTTTTTGGTATAGGTATATTCTTCTCTACCAATTGAATGCCCGCCCCAGCAGACGACTAATTTTGGCGCAGCTTGCTGTTTAAGCGCATGTGCATTACGTAGGATATGAAAAACAGCATTAGTAATACCTTCTGAGCTGTCTAAATCAAATTTAGAATTATTATTGACCTCATCATCGACATAAATAATATCGCGTAACACAGCAAATAAATGTTCACGTATGCCTTTGACCATCACCCCATCCACAAAAGCAGCTGCAGGTGCGCCTTTAATTTTTAGCTTAATACCTTGTTCTTCTTGGATCACTTGAATTGAAAAATCACTAAAACGTTCGAGTAATTCTTTGCCATCATCAGATTCACGCCCACAGTTCAAAACCGCTAATGCGCAATTATGTAGCATCTGATATAAGCCGCCTTGGCTGGTATCCAAAAGTTTACTGACCTCAGCGCGTGATAAAACAGCTAAACGCCCTTCAGGAGAGATGATGCTATTAAAGGTTTCTTCTTTCATGGTTTTTTATGGGTTACTGGTTATTTTTTGATGACGTATAAGGCTCAGCCATTATAAAAAAATAGTGTCGTCATTCCCGAAGTTTTTTATCGGGAATCTATTTTTAAGACCTATAGATCTCTGTTAACACTTATATCCACGCTAGCCTCACGGCAATTAAGTCTGTAGGGTATGCACCGCATACCTTATGTTGGTAAAAGGTACGCAGTGCGATACCCTACTGTTTTGTTTCGTGGCGTTTTTAATTGAATAGCTGAAAGTTATCAGTTATCAGGAAGACTTTTGAGTGCCTCGGTGACGGCACGTAAATCTTGCATCACCCAAGTAGGTTCATAATCAACCTGTTGTATATCGCTTTCACTAGACACCCCTGTTAACACCATTAAACTGCGTATCCCTGTGCGCACTGCGCCTAATATATCGGTATCTAAACGGTCGCCTAGAGCAACCGTATTTTCTAGTGATGTACCTAACAGTGCTAAGGCTTGCTGATAAATAATTGGCTCAGGTTTACCGATAGGTTTTGCCGTGATGCCAGTGGCGGCGGTAAGTGCGGCTAAAATCGCGCCATTACCTTGAATTAAGCCTCGCTCAGTGGGTAAGGTGGTATCGCCATTGGTGGCAATAAATTCAGCGCCTGCATTGATGTTTAAAGTGGCGGTGGCGAGTTTATCCCAATTAATCTGTTCATCCTTACCACAGACAACCAGATCCGCGCCTTGATTGGGTGTATCTTCAGTATTTAATTGATACAAATCAGTTAATATAAACCCTTGTTCTTTTAACGGCTCTACAGCACCATCTTCGCCTAAAACAAACACCCGTGTCTTTGCGGGTTCGTGTTGCTCTGCTAGATATAAGGCGGTTGCTATCCCTGAGGTTAAGATTTCCTCAGCGACCACTTCAACACCCATCCCCGCAAATTTATTAATATATTGTTGCCCTGTATAACTGGCATTATTGGTCGCCAGTACAAACGGGATTTGTTTTTTACGTAAAGTATTAAAGAAATCGTTTAATCCAGCAATCGCTTGATCGCCATGCCATAATACGCCATCCATATCAATGATTAACGCGTGTATATTCGTAAAAGGTGCAGTCATGTTGAATTCTTTTTGGAAGCAAAATAAGGGGATAAAAAAATCAGGCCTGATGTGCCTGTTATTCCTATTACTTAGTATAACAGGCTGTAGTATAAATCAACCACGCACGGTTGCAATTGCTTCCGCGCACCCTTTAGCGACACAGGCAGGTTTTGAAATTTTACACCAAGGCGGCAATGTCTATGATGCGGCTGTGGCGGTGAGTGCCGCACTTGCCGTGGTAGAGCCGTCAGGTTCTGGCTTGGGGGGAGGCGGATTTTGGCTCTTACACCGTGAAAGTGATCAATTAGATACCATGTTAGATGGGCGTGAAAAAGCCCCTTTAGCGGCACATAAAGATATGTTTTTAGACGTGTCAGGCAAGGTTAATCCACGGCTTTCATTAGACGGTGTCTTAGCCGCAGGGATTCCAGGGATGCCTGCGGGTTTAGTGCATTTATCTAAGCATTATGGCAAATTAAGTTTAGCGCAAAGTCTAGCGCCTGCGATTCGTTATGCTGCGCAAGGTTTTGCGATTGATAGCAGACATCAAAAATTACTAGCCTTTCGCAAAAAATCACTCAACCAACATGCTGAAACAGCAGAAATTTTCTTAGATAAAGGGCAGGTTCCCGCCGCGAATAGTTTACTAAAACAGTCCGATTTGGCGCAAACATTAGAGCAAATAGCCGCTAAAGGGCACGCTGGGTTTTATCAAGGGTCTGTTGCTGATAAGTTAGTCAATGCAGTACAACAAGACGGTGGCATCTGGACACTCGCTGATTTACAGCAATATCAAGTGATTGAACGCCCTGTGGTGACGGGGGCTTATCATGATATGACAATCACCAGTGCGAGTTTGCCTTCATCAGGGGGGATTGTCTTATTAGAAGCCTTAAATATTCTTGAAAATTTTGATTTAAAAGCGGTAGATCCGATTACACGCAAACACCTTATTGTCGAAGCTTTACGTCGTGCCTATCATGATCGTGCCTTATATTTAGGCGATAGTGATTTTGTGGATGTACCTGTTGAGCATTTACTCAATAAACAATATGCTCAAAGTCTAGCAAGTCATATTCAAGCGAATAAAGCCACGCCTAGCCATTCGTTAACAGGTGAACCCGTGACAAAATTAGGCGGGCGTAATACCACGCATTTTTCGATTATGGATAATCAAGGTAATCGCGTCGCAGCGACTTTAAGCATTAACTTCCCCTTTGGGGCGGGGATGGTAGCTTCAGGCACAGGGGTCTTACTCAATAATGAAATGGATGATTTTGTCAGTGCAACAAATAGTGCCAATGGTTATGGTTTAGTCGGGGGAGCCGCGAATGCGATTGCCCCTGAAAAACGTATGTTATCCAGCATGACCCCCAGTTTTTTACAGGATGGGCAGCGCATTGCCGTCTTAGGCACACCTGGGGGAAGTCGGATTATTTCAATGGTCTTATTAGCGGCTTTAGATTTTAACGCAGGTCAAACACCTGATTCGTGGGTTAAGGTTAAACGTTTTCATCATCAATACATGCCTGACCAAATTTTATATGAGAAAAAGGGTTTAAGTACGACTGAAATTGACGCTTTACAGGCTTTAGGGCATCAGCTTAAGCAGTCTTATAATTATGGCAATATGCAGGCGGTACAGTTAGATACGCGTACAGGCGAGTTGTCTGCAGCAAGTGACCATCGGGGTGTGGGTTTTGCAGATGTGCAGCGGATTAAATAGCCTACATTAAAGTTAGATGAGGTATTTACTCGCTTTTTAGTTGCCGCTAGGGTTAATAGAGGTCAAGCAGAAAAGTTTAATACTTTATGCAGAACAGGATAGAATACTTAACTTAATTAAACGGTACTTTGAGAGGTAATTATGCGGCTATCATTAAATTACCAGCAAACAATTAAAAAATATTTTAATGAATTTTTTGACGGTGAGTTGTACCTCTTTGGGAGTCGAGTAGATGATCATAAAAAAGGCGGAGATATAGATCTTTACTTAGTCGTTCATAATAAAGAAGATTTATTTACCAAGAAAATTAAATTTTTAAGTAGAATTAAGCGAGAGCTAGGTGAGCAAAAGATAGATGTGGTATTTAATGAGGATTCTAATAGATTGATAGAGCAGGAGGCTAAAAAATGGGGAATTCGGCTGTAGTTTATCAAGCAAAGTTTCAGGCACATTTGTCCGAAAGTTTTATACATCTGAAGCGACTCAATACTGCAATTAAGGAGCTGGAAAAAAAATATACTTTTCCACTAGAAAACGTTCAGTTTAAGCAAATTATCCAGAGTAACCAAGAGTTAGCTTTTGTGGATCAAATAATTTACCGTTTTTCTAAGCTACAAGATATTATGGGTGCGAAGTTGTTTAAATCGTACTTAGTTGCTCAAGGTGAAAGCGTTGATAAGCCTTTTTTGGATATTCTCAATCAATTAGAAAAACTCAATATACTAGAGGTCGATGAGTGGTTTGAGTTAAGAGATATTAGAAATAGTATTTCTCATCATTATGAAGAAGATGAAAAGTTAGCAATTGACTTAATGAATACGATTTATAAAACCAGCGGTGATTTAGCGGATATATTACAGGTATTTAAAGCGACTGGGACTTGAAAAAAAGGAATTTTTATGAGACTTAATAATAGTGAAAAAAATAAAATAATTGAGTATGCAAAGTTTCATTTTGGCACACATATAAAGCTATATTTATTTGGTAGTCGAGTCGATGATACAAAAAAAGGCGGGGACATAGACCTGTATTTAGAGACTGAAACAGTGATTGATCTACAAACACAACTCAATTTTTTAACAGCAATCTATAAAAATATCACCCAAAGAAAAGTAGATTTGATTATAAATATGCCAAACTCAAAGCCTTTAGCTATTTACAAAACAGCGAAACAAGAAGGTATTTTATTGTGCTAAAAGAGAGCTTAGAAACCAGCTATTTGCATTTGAATAGAGCCAATGATAATTATCAAGAAATGTTATCATTTTCAATTGATACATCACTTTATGACGATAAAGAAAAAATTAAAACAATTGATGCGTTCATTTTTCGTTTTATAAAATTACAAGATTTTATGGGCGATAAATTATTTAAAGTGCTGTTAAAAGCAGTGGGTGAGTATAAAGATAATATGGCGCTAATTGATTGTTTGGATAAACTGGAAAAACTAGGACTTATTAAAGCCGCTGACCAATGGATGAATTATCGCCTTATTAGAAATAAATTAACCCATGAATATTCCAGCAATCAACAAGAAATGCTAGAAGGGATTCAATTAGCAATGCTGTACTTTAAAGAAATAAAACATATTTTAGAGACGATCAACAGCTATATACAAGAAAAAAATCTTTGCTGATATGAGCAAAATAAGACTCTCTAAACAAACGCACAAAGCGATAAAACACGCATTTAATCAGATATTTGTGGGGGAAATTTATCTTTTTGGTAGTCGTACAGATGAGAAAAAGAAAGGCGGTGATATAGATCTTTATATTATTCCCAAACAAAAACAAAGTGCTGAACAACTGTACAATCAAAAAATTAAATTTCTAGTGGCTTTACAGCTTGCCATTGGGGAACAAAAAATAGATATTATTTTTGCTAAAGATAAAAATAGACCCATAGAAAAAGAAGCGATAAGAACAGGTATAAAGCTATGACTATTCAGCAGCTCAAACAACAAAAAATCATCAATGAATGTGATAAACATATTCTAAGAATAAACAGTTAGAAAAAATATACCAGCAACTTATCTCATATAATAAAACTACTGCTAATAAATGATAAAGATAGCAGTTCTCAAAGTACCTCCTTACACGCAAGTATTGAGATAATGATGCACAATAAAAAAGAAATTCTAAAAAAACGCTTTAAAAACGTATAAACATCGAATGAATAAACCCTTAAACCAAAATCTTATTAATATCATACGATTAGCAAAAAATAATATAGACGTAGAAGTGCTTTGGCTATATGGCTCACGCGCAAGAAATAGCAGTCATATTGATAGCGATTATGATCTTGCCATCGCTTTTAAGTCTTATATTGAAGAGCCTATAGAATGTAGGTTAAGACCAGAAATACTCGCATTAGAGTGGCATGATAAGCTTAAAATACCCTTATCAATCGTGGATATTAACCAAGTTCCACTGCCGTTAGCTTACACGGTTGTTGTTGATAATACCTTGCTTTATAGTAAAAATGATTATCGTAAAATGACGGAAGAGCAAAAAATTATGTCAAAATGGGAAATAGACTACTCTTATCACAGAAAACATTATGCTTAATATTTATGTCGATGCAATTCAACAGCATGTAAATGAAAGCGTTGAAGATTTAGACACGCTGCACAATATATTAAAGCAACGTTCATGGACGAGAATAGAGAGGAAAGGAGCCGAAAGATTACTACAAACGTTAGTTGAAGCGTGTATTGGCATATCCAAACACTGGTTAAAGCAGCAAAATAAAGTATTGCCAACAGATGCTTATTCTGTCTTTAAGAAATTAATGGAGTTACAATTAATCCCTGTTGAAGATGCTCAGGAATGGCAAAGAATCATTGGCATGAGGAATGCTATTGTGCATGATTATTTAAACTTAGATGAAAAAATAATAAAAGCCATTGTGGTCAATCAAATGTACCTTAAACTTCAAGTCTTTGCATTAGATATAAGTCATAAATTAAAAGGCTGAATTGATTCAAATGCACAATAAAAAAGAAATTCTAAAAAACGCTTTAAAAAATTAGAGCGTGATTATAGTGCTTTATCTAATGGAAAAAGAAGAAATTATAGATAGCCTTGATAGCTGGATAGAGCTAAGAGAAATTAGAAATGAATTAGAGCATGACTATCCTGAAAACTTACAGCAAGCTTTACAGGACTTAAAATTTTGTGTCGATAATTTTGTAAAACTTGAAAGTTACTATTTAAATTCATTGGATTTTGCAAAAAGGTATATCAATGAGACTTTCTAAGCGGCTCGAAACATCACTCATAAAAAGCATTTTAGAAAGTTTTGGTGAAGTCGATATTTATCTTTTTGGAAGTCGCACAGATGACACTAAAAAAGGTGGTGATATTGATATAGCCGTAGATGTTGATTTATCCAGAAAAGAATTTCAACAGCGACAAATCAAGTTTATGGTCGCCATGATAAAGCAAGGCTTAGAGCTAAAAATTGATCTAGTCGCCTATAAAAATCAGGATAAATTGCTAACAGAAGAGATTAAAAAAAGTGCGATTAAGCTAAGAGGAAGCGCGTAATATTTTTGTTCTAATCCTATTTTTTGAAATGACGATAAAATAATGGAAATTCTTAATTTACTACAACAAGGTGAAAACGCTTCGATTGAATTTAAAGAAACACCGATTAGAGCGGAAAGTATCGCAAAAGAAATTGTTGCTTTTGCTAATACTCAGGGAGGGACTTTATTAATAGGTATCTCTGATGATGGAGAGATTGTAGGAATACAAGACGATAAAAATTATGAAGAATATGTAGCTAACATTGCACGTAATAATATTATTCCTGCTATTGATATACAAGTACACACTATTATTTATAAGTATAAAAAAGTTATTGTGATAGAGATTCCCAAAGGAAAAGACAAACCCTATCAAACATTAAATCACCAGTTTCTAGTGCGTATTGGTTCAACTAACCGAGTTGCCACCCAATCTGAATTAATGCGCTTATTTCAACAAAGCGGAGTCTTTCATTATGATGCAATTGGGATTGAAAATAGCAGTATTAAAAATATTAACCTTAATAAAATAAGTGAATATTTTGATAATTATCAAGTGGATTTTACTCAAGAAGAGCGTCCCGAAAATTTATTAAAGAATACGGATATATTAACAGATCATCATCAACTCACGATTGCAGGATTATTAGTTTTTTCTTTGC